>JAJYZE010000287.1 GCA_021800195.1 Acidobacteriota bacterium | reverse complement strand
TTGCAGGGTGCCCGCGGCCCGGGCGGACAGCTTTGCGGTGCGGCCTGGTCTGCCGGCATCTTCCCTGATTCGGCGTGGCCGGCGCACTTGGCTTCCACAGCGTCATCGGCGTACTCTTTGGAGTAGCAAAGAAGGTTACCCGCAACTGCCGTTCCCTCCCAAACTCCAGCGTGGCAGGGAATACCCAATGCGTGGGATGGGCATTCCGGCATATTGCAGCAAAGGGAAGCAGGCCGCTCCATGGGTCGCCTGTTTCCCCGGCGACGGGGAGGTGGCATTGAACCAGCAGGTCAAGGATCTTATCCAGAAGCTAGGAGAGGCGATTCACGAATCGGTGAGCGAGTCCGATCAGATCTCGGGCGTCGTCCGCGAGATTCGCGAGCAGGGCTTTGATGTGCTGTTGATGCTCGAGGCGACCATCGGCCTGAATGAAGTGGAACCTGATTCGGAACCGGCCTCTGCCGAGGGGGAAGGGGAGACTGAGGACGGCCCCTTCACTCGCAGTGATCGCAGCTTCCTGAGATCGCTGCGTATCTCGACGGAGGATCAGGGTGCTGCGCCGGGGGATAGCGGCGAGGCAGAGAACCCGCATTCCTGAGCAATCCTCGAAGCAACTGGACTCTCGATTTGTCAAGGATTTCCCTGCGCTGATACCCTCAGGCTTCATGGATGCACGAAGCTGCATCCGATCTGAGTGTGGGCGATGTTGCATCGCCAAGCCTTGGGAGGACTCTGGAATATGAGAGACACGTTAGGCGTATTGCTGGCAGGCGGCGCTGGAGAGCGGCTTTTCCCTCTGACTCGCGATCGCGCCAAACCTGCGGTTCCGTTCGCCGGCCAGTACCGGATCATCGATATTACCCTCTCCAATTGCATCAACTCGGATCTTCGTCAGGTCTACATTCTCACCCAGTACAAGGCTCTCTCTCTCAATCGCCATATCCGCGAGGGCTGGGGAGCTGTTGTGGCCAGCGAGTTGGGCGAGTTCATTGAGATCCTGCCGCCGATGCAGCGAGTCTCCAAGAGCTGGTATCAGGGAACCGCGGATGCCGTGTTTCAGAATATCTACTCGATCGGCTCGGAAGAGCCGCGTTATGTCCTGATCCTCTCTGGGGATCATATCTACAAGATGAACTATGCGCTGATGCAGAAGCAGCACGCAGAATCCGGCGCTGACGTGACCATCGCCACCCTGCCCGTGATGCCCAGTCAGGTGGCCGAGTTCGGGGTGGTGGAAGTGAATGCCGACGGGGGTGTGGTTGGCTTTGTTGAGAAGCCCAAGGCCACGAAGATCCGTTCTCCCTTCAACCCCGAGATGGTGGACGTCTCCATGGGCATCTACCTCTTCAACACCTCTGTGCTTTTGCCCGAACTGGTTCGGGACGCGGAGGCGCCCGACTCGCACCACGACTTCGGTCATGACATCCTGCCCAAGCTCCTGGGACGCTACAAGGTGAACGCCTACAACTTTGTGGATGAGAACAAGCAGCGCGCCCTCTACTGGCGCGATGTGGGTACGCTGGATGCGTATTATGAGGCGAACATGGACGTCGCCGCAGTGGCTCCTGTGTTCAATCTCTATGACAAGTCCTGGCCCATGCGCTCGCGGGCTTACCAGTATCCGCCGGCCAAGTTCGTCTTTGGCGAACCGGGGCGCACGGGGATGGCCATCAACTCCATCGTCAGCGCTGGTTGCATCATCTCCGGCGCGGTCATCCGCGGCTCGGTGCTCTCCCATGACGTCCGGGTGAACAGCTACGCCGACATTGACTCCAGCATCGTCTTTTCGCATAGCAACATCGGACGCCACTGCCGGATCCGCCACGCGATCATCGATCGCGACGTTTACCTGCCCGATGGCACCGTCATTGGATATGACGCCAATGAGGATAAGAAACGCTACTTTGTCACCGCCAGCGGCCTGACGGTGGTCACCCGCGACTACTCGGGTTATGAGAATCCGGTGTCTCCGGAGTTCTTGCGGCATTAAGTCTCCCTGAGGTCGATTCTCCACGGCAAAGCTCTTCTCGCCGGAGGCTGGCAAATGAAAACGCCGGCAACATCGAAGTGTCTTTCGTCGGAAGTGTCTTTCGTCGCGGGATTGGGTCCGATCTTTCGGGAGCCGGCCGCCGGTTCCCTGCGCACGGGAGCGTTGGATGGCGGGAAGCATTTTGCGCTTTGGCCGTTGGCGCAGGCCGCGGAGTCCTGCTGTGGGGCGGATCAATGGTCCGACAGTCTTCTCGTACCTCAGGCGTGGCTGCAATTTGACGCGGCGGATCCTGAAGCCGCGACCGCAGAATGGAAGGCGCAGGGATACCAGTTGCTGGTTGCCCCGCGCTAGGTCTGCGGGGCCAGAGCCGCTGGGGCCAGGCCGTCACGCGGTTGCTGCGTCGCGAGGGCTGTTCGGTCCCTATCTTCTATGCCCGAAGCGCCAGTCCAGGCCCAGAGAGATGGAGAAGAAGTACTTGGTATTGGTTCCGAAGTGGTCCATGGAGAGGGTTGGCTGCAGGCGTATCGCAAAGTCCTTGCTCTGGTTGAAGTCAAAGCTGCTGCCGGCGGCGGCGTAGGGGGCCAGATGGTTGCAGTACAAGAGCAGGTTCCCTACCTGGCCCGGTTGCTGCTGCGCCGGGCAGGCGCTCACCGGACTGCCTCCGGGGTAGTTTTGCACGGCGTGGTTGAAGATGCCGTAGCCTCCGCCTCCCAGCCCCAGGAAGTTGACCGCCACGTAACGGTTCCGGAGGGCTCGATACTCCAAGCCTCCGGTGAAGAGATACTCCATGATGGTCACGCGGTTGTAAAAGGGACTGATGACCGGAGTGGTTCCAGCGCCGAACCGGAAGTCCGTCGCCAGTGCGAATCGGCCATTCAGCCAGTAAGCCAGCATGCCTTCGGCGCCGCCCATATTAAAGCGCACGGGGATGGTCTGTCCCGCCTGTCCATTCATGAACATCAAACCGCCGTAAAGATCCCAGCGATTGTCATACTTGGGCCCCGTATAGGGAGCCAGCGCCGCCGCTGTCTCCTCGGACATGGGAGCGGTTCCGGGGGCGGTAGTAGGGTTCTGGGTCTGGCTGGCTGAGGAGCTGTTGGATGGAGCGTTCGAACTTTGGGCCAGCGCCTGGGGCCCGCCAAGGCCGGCGGCAGCGACCAGCACCCATCCAAGGATCATGCTCAACATGGTTATGCAAGCCACCTTGCGGAACTGGCCAGGGGCGGTGTCTGGGATCTTCGTCATCAATTGCAGCATCTTCCTCGTGGGCGGCGCTCAAGCGAGCGGCGCGTTCGTTTCGGCTTGCGGGCCTGGGTGAATCCGCGATGAGCCTTGTATCTCTCCAAGGATATACTGTCTTATGCCGGTTCCATCTCAAGATCTCCGCTTTGCGGCCGGATCCTGCCCCCAGGTTTCGCGGGTGGCGGGAGACAAGGCGGGGGCAAGACGGGCAGGGTCGGCCCGGCAGCGGACATTTCCGGCTTGTCGTGCGACAATGAAACCGTCACCCGCTTCCGAGCAGAGGTGACAGCAGGGAGATTCTCGTATGGGCGATCTATTGCAACCATGGCACATCATTCTTCTGGTAGTGCTCGCCGTTCTTCTCTTTGGCGGCAAGAAATTGCCTGAACTGGGCAAGGGCCTCGGAGAAGGTCTGCGTGGCTTCAAGGAAGGCATGAAGGGGATCAACGAGGAGATCAAGGCAGACGCCAAGCCCGCCGAATCGGCGCGAATTGCCCCCCCCAAGGCCGACGAGGCGACAAAGCCGCCGGTGGCGTAGAGTCCACGGCTGATTGCAGATCCATCGCCAATCCGCGGCCAGGAGCAGAGCCTTGGCTGAGACAAGATCAACAGCTTCCAACTCATCCACGAGTCTTCCAATTGTCCTCTGGGGCTGCCCTCGCGGGCTTCCTACGAGTTGGCCCGTTCCCTAAAGTCTGATATCTCTCTCCGCCGCCTGCGGCTTGGGTTGCATGAGCCCGGCCTTGGGCGAGCGTCCTGGATGGGCGAGTCCGGAGGATCGCGGGGGTTCTGAGGATCCCGGATTCCGAGGATCCCGGATTCGGCATGAATTAAGATCCCGCACTCAAGATCAAGCCGCCCCCGCTCCTGAGCCGGCGACGGAAGGGGGACCTCCCAGGCATAGCCACAGCCTTTCCGTGTGGATGGCTCGCCGCAAGCAGGCTTGCGGCGACGTGTTGCGTCCATCCCGGCAGGCAAGCCTGCTGGGAACCCGAGGAGTTGGCGAGAATCTGATAAAGATTCGGGCATTGGGACACCTTTGCGCGGGAGAAGGCGCACGAGGAAAGGGCTTGAGCGGCTCTGGAGACATTGGCCCTGCGGCGAGCGTTATGCCGGCAGGGTAATCAGGATGACGGCCGCCAGAGCGGC
>JAJYZE010000286.1 GCA_021800195.1 Acidobacteriota bacterium | reverse complement strand
AGCTGGATATCCATCTGCGCCGGCAGCCCAAAGTTCAGGATCTGGCTCACCATATCCGTGGGCAGAAAGTAAAACTCCACCCCCGGAAACTCCTGGTTCAGCCGCTTCCGCAGAACATGCACATACTCAGCGGTGGGACGGTGATCCTTGGCCAGCGAGACCGTGATATCCGCATCCTCCGTGCCCACCGTCGCTGAGTTGGAGTAAGAGAGATTCATTCCCGAGTACGGCACGCCGATGTTATCGATAATGTTCTCAAGCTGCGCTGGTGGAATCTCTCTTCGGATCTCGCTCTCCACCGCGTCGCAGATGCGCGCGGTGTTCTCAATGCGCGTGCCGCTATGGGCGCGCACATGCAACTTGAACTGCCCGCCATCCACCGCGGGGAAGAAGTCGCGGCCCAGCCAAGGCGTCAGCACCAGCAGCGAAAGCCCCCAGAACAGCACCGCACCCCACACAAACACCGCGCGGCGGGCCAGGCAAAGCACCAGAATCTCCCGGTACCAGGACCGCAGCCTCTCAAAGCCGTGCTCAAAGCTGCGCTGGAAGCGGACAAAAGGATTCCTGGACGCAGCCTGCTCCTGAGGATGGAGAATCTCATGCCCCTTCAGCAGATACTTCGCCATGGTGGGAACTATGGTGCGTGAGAAGAAGTAGGATGCCAGCATGGCGAACACGACGGCCTCCGCCATGGGGACAAAGAGGTAGCGCGCCACTCCGTTGAGAAAGAACATCGGGACAAAGACAATGCAGATGGAGAGCGTGGAGACAAACGCCGGTACAGCGATCTGCGCCGAACCGTCCAGAATGGCCCGCTCCAGATCCTTGCCCTCTTCCAGATTGCGGTCAATGTTCTCAATGGCCACCGTCGCGTCATCCACCAGGATGCCCACCGCAAGGGCCAGTCCGCCCAGGGTCATAATGTTGATGGTCTGCCCCAACGCCGGCAGCAGCAGCAACGACGAGATCACCGACAGCGGAATGGAGACGGCGATGATCAGGCTGGATCGCCAGCTTCCCAGGAAGATCAGAATCATCAGAGCCGTAAGAGCAGCCGCGATCAGCGCCTCCCGAACCACTCCGGAGATGGCGGCGCGCACAAACACGGACTGATCCGAAATAAGGTGAATGCGCAGCGCGGGCGGAAGTTCGGCCAGAATCGCGGGCAGACTTCCGCGAATCGCGGAGATGATATCCAGCGTGGAGGAGTTCCCCGTCTTGTACACCGTGAGCAGCGTGGCCCGCTGCCCGTTGACGCGCACCAGATTGGTTTGCGGCGGAAATCCATCCCATACGCTGCCCACATCGCGCATGTAGATGGTGGCCCCGTTCATGCTCCGGATGGGCAGGTTATTCAGAGCCGCAATGGTCCGCGGTGCGCTGTTGGTTTCGATCTGCCAGTCAAAGTCTCCCATCTTGGCGTCGCCGGAAGGGAGAATCACGTTCTGCGCGTTTACCGCATTCACAATATCGGAGGCGGACAGCCCGTAGGCTTGCAGCTTCCTGGTATCGATGTCCACCTGAATCTGACGCAACTTTCCGCCATACGGCCAGGGGATGGACGCTCCCTGCACCGTGGACAACTGCGTGCGCACAAAGTTCATCGCGATATCATTCAGTTGCTGCTCCGTCATCCCATCGCCCGAAAGGCTCATTTGCACAATCGGAACGCTGGAGGCGCTGTACTGGATGACCAGCGGAGGCGTTGCGCCGGGAGGAAGCTGGCGCAACACAGTCTGCGCCGCGGCCGTCACCTGGGCCACAGCCTGAGAGATCTTCACCGAGGGCCGGAAAAACAGCTTGGTGACGGAAACTCCGGTCAACACCTGGGATTCGCTGTGGTCGACGTCGTTGACCAGGGTCGGCAGCGTCCGCTCGAACGGAGAGACGATGCGGTCGGTCATCTCCTGTGGAGAGAGACCGGCGTACATCCACACCACCGAGACGACCGGAATATCAATGTTGGGGAAGATATCCACGGACGTATGCAGAACCGCCAGCGGACCGGCGATGAGAAGCAGCAGCGACAAGACAACGAACGTGTACGGCCGGTTCAGGGCCAGTCGAACAATCCACATCCGCCATCTCCTCTCCGCATCGCTCCCCTATTGGGCATCCAGCCGTGCGCGACTCACTCCGGGCCCACTCTGAAGATGCTTGAGAGAAGCCAAAAGTTCCGAGCGGATTCTCAAATCCGGAAGGATCTACCCGTCTGGAGGGATCTACCCATCTGGAAGGATCTAGACCGAAGTATCGCCTGCAAATGTATTCTGGCTCCCGCACCGGAGCTCAGGCCGCGGCAACGTTGCCCAAGAGAACTAAATTATTTATAAGTTATCTCAACCAGCCCGGCAACTCGGCGCCACGCACCGCTGGACACTCTATTCGGAGCATCCCTCCACGGGCCGGACCCTACTCAACCGCTAGACAACCGTGGAGCCCAGGCCTGAACAAGCGAGGAGAAGAGTATGGCCCCGCCGATTCTCGTCCGGCGATGCGATTCACTCTGTTTTGCGCCAGGTATCCTGTAGAAGAGACGCTTTGCCACAAGGGAGGAAAAGACTGCTCTTTTCGAAGATCCGAAGGCGCCGACTCCAGAGCAGCGTGCTCCCATCGAATAAGGTGAGTTCGCTCCACCCTTGCGATCCTTCGCACTCGGAAAACGATGAATTTGGAACTCTCTATAGCATTTTCAGTGTTGCTGGGTACACCAGACGGGGCGTGCAGTGGCGTTTTCATTGGGGAAAACGCCCATAGAGGTCGAGGCGTCGCGTTACACCTGCACTGAAAACGATTTAGCGACGCCTTGGGCCTCAGCTTTCGCGATTTCCATCATTTCATCAGGGCCGTCGCCGAGCGCTCCCCCTCTCACGCAGGCAAAGTGAAATGGACGAGTCTGAAGGGACAAACCGATACAACCATGATGAATATCAGTAAAACCCAACTTGGATTTCTTGGTCTAGGCTTGATGGGCAGCCGGCTCTCCAGCCGGCTCCACGCGAACGGTTGGCAAGTGCAGGCATGGAACCGCAGCCCGCGGAAGGATGAGCAGACGGCGAGCCAGGGTGTTGCCCGGGCAGCCTCGCTCGCCTCTCTCTGCGCCACTTCGGACGTGATTCTGTCCTGCCTGGCCAACGACGAGGCTGTGCAGCAGGTTTACTTCGGCCCGAGCGGCGTGCTGGAATCCGCCCGGCCAGGCAGCATCCTGTTGGAGATGAGCACCATCTCCTGGGAGCTATCTCGAGAGCTTCATCGGGAGGCGACCCGGCGCCGCCTGCCAATGCTGGATCTGCCCATCGCCGGCTCAACCCCCGCGGTGGAAGCTGAGACCATCACCCTGCTGGCGGGCGGAGATCAGGCGACCTTCGAGGCTTGCACCCCCATCTTCGAAACGCTCGCCAGGCAGTGGTTTCTGGTTGGTCCGGGAGGCTCGGGAGTGAAGATGAAGCTAGTGGTCAACCTTCTGCTAGGCGTCGGGATGGCGGCCATCGCCGAAGCCCTCTCGTTGGGCCGGCATCTGGACCTGCCGCAGAGCGTCCTGCTGGATGTCCTCTCCCACTCAGCCGCCGTCGCCCCGGCCTTCCTGGGCAAGTTCCCCAAGATTGGCAACGGCGACTACTCGCCGGAGTTTCCACTCCGGCTGATGAGCAAGGACCTCAAGCTGGTATCCAACGCAGCGCCCTCCGCGGCGACTCCGTTGGCCGCTGCGGCCGAGAGGCTCTTTGCAGCCCGCGTGGACTCGATCGGAGATCTTGACCTGTCGGCTCTTGCATCCGAGAGTTCAGACGGCATGGCGCCGAGCGCCACGGCGGCACAGGATGGCAACGCGGCATCGAGGGCATCCTGAAGGCATGCTGAAGGAATTCAGAACGGGCCTGTGTAGGCAGGCGTAAGGGCAATGACCCATCGCTTCCGCTCCCAGCTTTCCGCGGACGCCCTCCGCCGCGCCCGTCCCTGGTGGACAATCACATTCCAGCCGGCAACCGCTGAAAGGAGTTCCTCGCATGCTCGGTTTCGTCATCATCGTCGCCTTTGAGATGCTGGGCGTCGCTTTGCACCGTCTTGGCGTTCCCTTGCCTGGGAGCGTCCTGGGCTTGATCCTGTTCACCCTGGCGCTGCTGCTGGGCCTGATCCGGCTGGAGTGGGTAGAGCGCAGCTCGCTCTTGCTGGTTCGGCATATGACGCTTCTCTTCATCCCGCTGATGGCCGGGCTGGCCACCATGACCCCCGAACTGCGCAAGAACGGCGTGGCGCTGCTAGCCAGCCTGGTCGCCAGCCTGCTGGCCGTGCTGCTGACGACCGGCAGCCTGGCCCACTTTTTGCTGCGCGATGAAGAGATAGCCGAGATCAACCGGGAGGCTGACCTGCTGCCTTGACGTCCCTTGG
>JAJYZE010000285.1 GCA_021800195.1 Acidobacteriota bacterium | reverse complement strand
CATTCGGAACGGCAGCCGCTGTTGCTGCAAGGGTTGTGTGTGAAGTTGCGCATGCGGCTGCATCTGGAGTCGCCGGCAGATCTGGATCCTCTGTGGAGTGCCGTAGAGGTGGAAGCGCATGGGCTCCGGCAAGGGAACGAAGGTTGCCAAGGGTGGTGGCTCGGGCGATCTGCTCGTCTTCCAGTTGGATTCTGAAGCGTTGCTCCAACATGGACTGAAGCTGCACGCGGCCCAGACTGTCCAGGTGCAGATCCTCGGCGATGCGAGCGGAATCGTCTGTTGAAACGGGCGGCTCTCCGCTGATGGAGGCGATCATCTCTAGTAGGACATCACCACGGATGGGCGCAGGCTGACTGGCGCTGGCGGAGATCTGCTCACTGGCCCATTCAGCCACCACGCGGCGCAAGAGCTTGCCGGTAGAGGTGAAGGGAAGGCTGGGGTCTGGCCAGCGCAAGACGTGACGCATTTGCTGGAAGTCAGCGAGGTGACGATTTGCCTCCTGGAGCGTATGGCGAAGGTCAGCCGAATCACCGTCAGCCAGCACCACAGCGACTGGTTCCGGACCGTTAGGTCCCTCAAGTTTGACCACTACGGCTGCGCGCACGCCGGGTTGTTGAAGCAGTGCGGCCTCCAAATCCGCCGGGTGGATGTTGAGACCAGCGGAGGTGACGATCACCTCACTGCGGCGGCCTGCGAAGCGAAGTTCGCCGGAGGCTTCGCGGACGGCCAGATCGCCAGTCGCGAGCCACTCCGAGGAGCGAGGCTCGAGCCGTCCGTTCACCCAGGAGGAGCCGGCGACAACATCGCCGCGCACCATGATTTCACCTTCGGGGCTGATCTGCACCTCGCGGCCGGGCAGCGGTTTGCCCAGGGTTCCCCGGCCCACGTGAAAGGGATGGTTGAGGGTGATGAGCGCGGCGGTTTCGGTCATGCCGTAGCCTTGGATTACAGCGTATCCGAGCCTTGCCCAGAAGAGTTCCAGATCTGGGGGGAGCGCCGCTCCGCCGGAGATCAACGCCCAGAACTTCCAGCCGGTAAAGCGATGCACGCGCCGGAAGTGAAGCATTCGTCTGTAGATGGGCAAGTCAGCAAAGGTCTCGATCTGGGCATCGAGTTCTGGGAAGAGAATCTTCAGATGAGAGCGGAGCAGTTCCATGGAACGAGGCACGGCAAGCAGCACCGAAATGCGGTTCATGCGGATGCGGTCGAGCATTCGCGCCGGTTCGAGCTGAGCATCGAAGTGGACTTCGGCGGCTAGCAGAGGCGGTATCCAGAGACCCATGAACTGCCCAAAGACGTGGCTGAGCGGAAGAGTGTGAAGGAAGCGCAGAGGGTGGAACAGGCGCTCGTAGCGAAGGTATTTTTGCATCTCGCGCTCGATGGGATCGAGGCTAGCCAGAATGTTGTGATGAGTATGAACAATGCCTTTCGGCGCGGCGGTGGTTCCGGAGGTGAAGACGATCTGAAAGGGGGTGTCGAGCTGAACGGCCGGGTCGACGTTGAACAAGGTTTCGGCGGGGAGATGCGCGCCGAGATCGTCCAAGGAGAGATGCGGGGTGGCGGCTGGAAGCAAAGGCAGATGATCTTGGTCTGCGAGGATCAGTCTGGGGCTGACGTCGGCGATCACGCGAGCGGCGAACTCTGCTGAACCGGCAGCGTCCAGCGGGACGGCCAGGACACCGCGCAGCAGGCAGCCAAAAAAGCACCCTACCCACTCGGCGGAATTTTGACCCCATAGGACGACGCGTTCGCCGGGCGCGATGTCGCGGCGAGCCAGTTCGGCGGAGAATCGACCCGAGAGGGTGGCCAACTCTGCGTAGGTGGTGGTATGGCGGCGAATCCCACGATAGCGCACGATGGCTGTCTGCGCTCGATTGCGGCGGAGATCGTCAACCAGCGTGGCCAGATGGGGGCGCAATTCTTGCTGTTCCTCAAATTGAATGATACGAGAAGACTTGCGGCTATTTGCAACCCGGTTTATCAAAGAGAGATACTTGATGTGTCCGCTCGATGCTAGAGCAGCTTCTCGCCGTGAGAGGGTGAACCAGCGCGATCGTATCCCCTCCCAAAAGAGGTGTTGCGCGCCTCTTGGAAGTCTCGGGGTGATGCATGATTCCGGGAAAGAGATCGCGATCGCCAACCCCCAACCCCTGCGCGGAGCCGTTGCAGGAACGGAACTTTGCACTTCAGGAAGGTTTTTAACGCAATGTCGATACCCAAAGCCGGCTCGCCTGATGCGGCCAGCATCAAGCCAGCCGCTGGAAAACTTGGAATCATGATTCCTGGGATGGGAGCAGTCGCGACGACGCTCATCGCCGGGGTGGAGGCAGTTCGGAGAGGATTTGCCAAGCCATTTGGCTCAACGACGCAGATGGGAACGATCCGGTTGGGCAAACGCACGGAGAATCGTACCCCACTGATCAAGGATTGGGCTCCCTTGGCGCGGCTCGACGACCTGGTCTTCACCGGTTGGGACATCTTTGGGGGCAACCTGTACGACGCTGCCAGGACGGCCGGAGTGCTGGATCGCGAGCAGTTGGACAGCATGAAGGGGTTCCTGCAAAGCATTGAGCCGATGCCGGCAGCCTTCGATCAGCGCTGGGTGAAGCGTCTGACGCCCAAGGTGCAGAAGGTGGGCAAGAACAAGTGTGATCTGGCCAGCCAGATTCGAAATGAGATTGCGGAGTTCAAGACCAAGACCGACCGTCAGGTGATGATCTGGTGTGGTTCGACGGAGATCTATATTGAGCCCAAGCCGGTGCATCAGACCTTGGAGGCGTTTGAAAAGGGCCTGGTGGCGGATGATCCGGACATCTCGCCGTCCATGCTCTATGCATGGGCTGCGCTGAAGGAGGGGATCCCCTTTGCCAATGGGGCGCCGAATCTTACCGTGGACATTCCCGCCATGCAAGAGCTCTCCAAAAAGATGAATGCGCCCATCTGCGGCAAGGACTTCAAGACCGGGCAAACCTTTCTGAAGACGGTGCTGGCGCCAGGCTTCAAGGCGCGCCAACTGGGGGTGAGCGGATGGTACTCCACCAACATCCTGGGCAACCGCGACGGAGAGGTGCTGGATGATCCAGACAACTTCAAGACCAAGGAGGTCTCCAAGCTTGGTGTGCTGGAACACATCTTCCAGCCCGAAAAGAACCCGGATTTGTACGGCGACGTGTTTCACAAAGTACGAATCAACTATTACCCGCCACGCGGAGATAACAAAGAGGGATGGGACAACATCGACATCTTCGGTTGGCTCGGGTACCCGATGCAGATTAAGGTGGACTTCCTCTGTCGCGACTCGATTCTGGCCGCTCCTCTGGCACTGGATCTCTGCCTGTTCATGGATCTGGCCGCGCGCACGCCCGCGCTGCGCGGGTTGGGAATCCAGGAGTGGCTGAGCTTCTTCTTCAAAGATCCGGACAGCGCTCCGGGGGTCTATCCAGAGCACGATCTATTCATCCAGCAGATGAAGATGAAGAACACCCTGCGTCATATCATGGGTGAGGATCTGATCACGCATCTCGGATTGGAGTACTACGGAGAGTAGCGCCTGCGGAGCGGCAAGCATAAAGACCAGAGGGGCCCTGCGATGCCAACGGCTGCAGGGTCCCTTTTGTGCAGGGAGAGGGGTGGGACAGGTGCTGGAGAGAGCTGAGGATCTGCAGCGGCAGACGCTGAGGATCTATGGCGAGTTAATGGCTCGGCGCGAGAACTGGGCTGGCCGTCTGCTCTTTGCCTGCGGCCCTGGGGTGTCAGCCACCGGGCTGCCGGCAGCGGCGAGCATCGCCGGCGGCGCCACGCTAGTGCTGGACTCAGACGCGGCTGTGGTGAAGTCAGTCTTTCGCCAAGGCGGGGTGGACTTTGTGGTGAACACCCTCACTGAGGCTCTGCGGGTGCTGAAGAACGAGATTCGCAAGGGATGCCCACTCAGCGTTGTGCTGGAGGGCGAAACCGACCCGGCGCTGGAGGAGTTGCGGGAGCGGGGCGTCCTGCCGGAGCTGCGGGTGGCCTTCGACGGAGTGGTGGATCGAGTGAACAGCCTGGGCAGGGAGTTGCTGGTGCTGGAGAGCGGCGCCGGGATGGTGCATCCCAGTGAAGGCTTGCAGCGATGGCTGGAAGAGCGGGGATGGGTGGAGACGGCGATGGCGGCGGCGACGATGACCGGATTGAGGGATGTGGATGCACGGCTGCTGGCCGTGCTGCCGGAGGGGGACACCGTGAGACGCGCATGGATCCAGCGCATTGCGCGATACCAGCGGCCCGCGCCGGGAGGAGCGCGGGTAGCGTGGTTGACGGAGGCGGAGCGGGCCAGTTTGTGATTTCCAAACGTGCGCAGTTGAGGGTTTCCAGGGCTCAACGCAGCGGCTGTCCTCTACCCTGGGTGTACGACT
>JAJYZE010000284.1 GCA_021800195.1 Acidobacteriota bacterium | reverse complement strand
CGACCGAAGCAGGGGTCATGATTTCGTAGGTGAGGGGGTTGGAGAGGACGCCATGCTGGTGAATCCCCGACTCGTGAGCGAAGGCGTTCTTGCCTACAACAGCCTTGTTGGGTGGGGCCCCGAAGCTAATGATCTCGCCCAGCATGCGTGAGGTCGGGTAGAGCTGATTCATGGTGATGTTGGTCTTGAAAGGGTAACGGTCGTGACGGGTGGCGATGGCCGCAACAATCTCCTCGAGGGCGGCGTTGCCGGCACGCTCCCCAATGCCGTTGATGGTGCACTCCACCTGGCGGGCCCCTCCTTCCAATCCGGCCAGGGAGTTGGCCACGGCCAGGCCAAGATCATCGTGGCAGTGGGTGGAGAAGATGATTCGATCGCCCTCCGGAACCCGCCGGCGGACGGTCTCAAAGAGCTGCTTGTACTCGGCCGGGGTGGTGTAGCCGACTGTGTCTGGAATGTTGATGGTGGTGGCTCCGGCCTGGATGGCGACGGTGATCATCTGAATCAGAAATTCAAGGTCGGAGCGCGTGCCATCCTCGGTGGAGAACTCAACGTCATCGGCAAAGGCGCGGGCCAGACGCACCGCCGTGCCCACGTTATCCAAAGCCTGGGCTCGGGTGATGCGCAGTTTAGCCTCCAGATGCAGGTCCGAGCTGGCCAGGAAGACGTGAATGCGATTCTTGCGGGCGTGTTGAACGGCGCGCGCCGCGGCCTCAATATCTTCCCGCCGGCAGCGAGCCAAAGACGCGATGCGGGGCGCTGCGTCGGTTCCGCCGACCTCGCGCGCGATGGCTTGCACCGAGTGGAAGTCTCCGTGCGAGGCGATGGCGAAGCCGGCTTCCATGATGTCCACGCCAAGAGAGGCCAACTGATGGGCAAAGCGTAGCTTCTCCGCATGGTGCATCGTGCATCCCGGGGACTGCTCGCCGTCGCGCAAGGTGGTGTCGAAGATCAAGATCTGAGTTTCGGTCGGCATAGGAGAGAGAGGCCTTTCCTGCTAGACAGAATCATAAAGTACTCTTATGCTGGCAGCTAGATATATTAATCATTCTAATATATCTATCGCGATCGCTGACATCTGCTGGAGCCGAAACGCGTGGATCTGTTTCAACTTGAGACCTTGTTGGCGGTAGCCGAGGAGAGGAGCTTCTCCCGGGCGGCGGCTCGTCTGCACCGGACCCAGTCGGCGGTGAGCCAGGTGGTTGCCAAACTGGAGGCGGAGTTGGGAGAGACCCTGCTGGAGCGAGCCGGAGGCCAGCCGACCGATGCGGGCAAGGTGCTGCTGGAGTACGCGCAGAGGATGCTGAATCTGCGCAAGGACGCAGGCGCGGCGCTGGTGGACCTGCGCTCACTGCATCAGGGCCGGCTGGATCTGGCTGCCAATGAGTACACCTGTCTGTATCTGTTGCCGGTGCTGGATGCCTTTCGCCGCAAGCATCCTCGGATCAAGGTGGCGGTGCAGCGGACGCTGGGCAGCCGGATCGCCGATGAGGTCCAGTTGCGCACGGTGGAGATCGGCGTGGTGAGCTTCCGTCCGGCGGATCCGCAGGTGATGTCGACTGTGGTCTATCGCGACGAGCTGATGTGTGTTGTCGCCCCCGGGCATGCCCTGGCCAGGGCGGGTAAGGCGGCTTTGAACCGCTTGGGGAAAGAGACGTTTGTGGCCCATAATGTGCCGTCGCCGCTGCGCCAGAGGGTGATTGAGACCTTTCAACGGCGCAAGATTCCTCTCCAGATGGAGGTGGAGCTGCCTTCTCTGGAGGCGATCAAGCGATTCGTCCAGCGTGGCAATGGGGTGGCGATGGTGCCGCGCTTGACGGTGGAGGGTGAGCTGGAGGCTGGAACGCTGGTGGCCGTGGAGGTCCCCGAGCTGCAGATCGAGCGCAAGTTGCGCCTGGTTCATCGCCGCGGAGCGGCGCTATCGCACGCCGCCAGGGAGTTTCTGGGCGTGGTCCGGACCCACGCGCTGGAGCACGGTGACCCTTTCTGTTTCGTGATGGAAGGCAGGGGGTAGCGGCGGGCCGCCCGGGATGAGCTTGCCGCGCAGTCTTGGCATGGGACAAGCGGGTGGATGAGCCTGGCTTGACCTTCCCGGGCTTGGCCTTTCCGCGTCCGCCGGGCTCGTCCCGCGCTCTGCAGCCGATGCGGCGGACAAGGCGCGGATGCGGGTCACATCGAAAAGCTGGAGAAGGACGGAAAAAAGTGAGCCGGGGGGCGCATGGCGCGATACCGGGATGCGTCCTGAAACGTCTATCCAGAGATTCCAACAGGGACGAAGGTCGGGAATCGAGGTGGCGCGCAGGATGGCGTCCGATGCAGGTACAATTAGGAGAAAAGCACGCCGCGTTTACCGGCTGGATGATCGCAGAGATGGCCTGGCTGGCGGTGAGCATGCGAAGGGATTTCGTCAAGCATGAAGAAGATGATGTTGCTAGGTGCATTGGTGGGTTTATGCACAGCCGCTGTGGGGCACGCGCAGGAGAGCCGGCAGGACGCCAGCATTAGCTTGTTCGGGGTATACGCCCCCGCGGTCTATGGTCTGGATATTCACCCCATGACCACCACTTCCACCGGGGGCATCCTGGCCAGCTACCGCTATATGATGACGCCGCGCAGCGAGGTGGAGCTGAACTATTCCTACTTTCAGAACTCGCTGAAGTACTTTGCGATCGCCGAGCCCAACACCCGGTCGCAGGTGCGCGCAGAAGAGGCTAGCGCTGCCTACGTCTACACGCGCAGCTACAAGCGCTATAACCCGTTTATCGATGCCGGTATCGGCGCAGAGTTCTATATTCCGATTCTGAACTATGAGACCACCAATCTGGATTTCAAGATGAGCGTGCAGCCCGGCTTCATCTTTGGTGGCGGACTGGCCTATGAGCTGAGTCCGAGCTGGGATATTCGCGTGGAGTATCGCGCCTTCGCCCAACGCACGCCAACGCTGGGAAATCCAGCCGGACTGACCCAGACGAACCGTTACTATGTACTCATGACTCCGGCCTTGGGTGTGGCCTACCACTTCTAGCCTGTTCTACTGCTCTTCTCCGCTGTGGACCTTTCGTAGCTCTACACAAGGTCTATAGGCCGCACCAAGGTGCGGCCTATGGCCATTTTTGGGCTTCAGGCCACGAAGGGCAGCCGCAGACTCTCGTTCCGGGCGGATGCGCGATGGCATTCCGGCTCCGCGCTGTTGGGGCAGGAGCCGAACCGACAGATCCCAGAGCCAGCAGGGCGGATCGGTGAAGATGGTTGGAGGTCGGCAAGAGGCCCACGGCGAAGGGTTCGGCACCACCCGGCCAGCTTAGCGATTTGCGCGAAGCTGGACCGATTTTTCTGTAGCCGGCGATAGGGGAGCAGCTTCATCTGCCGATCATGCCGACAGGGTGAGAGTCTCTTCGCCAGAGTTGAAGCCAGCGCGCCGGGGAAGCAGCTTCCAGCATCTTCCGAGCGGTTGATGTTGCTGCGCGGGACATTCCGCAGCGTCTTGCATCCACGCGTCCGCGAAACGGCCATGGAAGTTGGAGGCTGGAGAGAGGGAGCCTGAAGTTGAGATCCCGTTCTCCCTGCGCAAGGAAGATGCTCTCCAGGGAGAATCCGGCTATTGGATGACGTTTCCACCGGTGAAGTGGTACGCGATGCCCGCCTCATACAGGATGGGCGTTAGGCCGTGGGGGAGATAGATGTCCGTGCCTGGGCCTCCGCTGTTCGGCGGGCCCTTGATCCCACCGGTGAACCAGTTCTGGTACTCCATACCCAGCCGGATGCTCAAGCGCGAGGAGATCTCGGTATCCACACCGGCGCCAAAACCCAGCCAGTTATAGCCCAGGCTGGTCTTGCCCTGATAGAACTGGGCTATCGAATCAAACGTGCCTCGGCCGGCCAGGCCATTGAGGTATGGGTTGTAGCGGCCATAGGTGCGGTGGTATCGAGCGCCATAACCGATCGACCATTCTTTGGCTGGGGAGTGCTGAAGGATGTTGATGGAGTGGAAGTCCACAGTGGCTCCCCAGTGAGGGGTGAAGTCAAAGGTGCCGAAGAGTCCGTAGCCCAGGGCGTCCTGAGGTGTGTAGTCCGGATAGCCGAAGGTGAACGTGCCTCCGGCCTGCAAATCCACCAAGCGAGTTGCGCCGGGCATGTTCTGACCCAGAGCCAACGAAGAGCACACGATCCATATAGCCAGAGCGATGACTGTACGTTTCAATGGATGGCCTCCATCGGCCGGAGTTTAGGGATCTTCTGCGCGTTCAGTTTAGATGAAGATTAACAGGAAATTCTAGTCATATGTGATGAAATTCTAATAATACAAGTAGTTTCGAAGGTACCTGGGAAGCTCTCCAAGGCCTAAGAGTCTGTTTGCGATCTATGGTTTCGATGTGGCACAGGAATCTGAGAAGCC
>JAJYZE010000283.1 GCA_021800195.1 Acidobacteriota bacterium | reverse complement strand
CTGAAGGAGTTGACCACGCTGATCGCCGCACACCGCGCCAACATTGTGGATACGCTGTATAACCGCGCCTACTACGGAGTGAACCTGGGCGATACGGCCATCGATATCACCATGGAGACGCGCGGCCCGGAGCAGGTGGAGGAGCTGCTGACCGCGATGGACCAGGCCGGCTACCACTACAGCCGCGTGTTGTAAGGCGGCCAGCCAGCTTGCCGTACCCGTTCGGACTGGCTACATGGCCGGCGAACCGCCGCGCGGCTGGGTGCGGACACGGCAAGCCGCGACGCATCAAGGAGATCCGAAGGAAATTTTCTGAAGCATCCGATTCGCTATTTGGCGCGGCAGTTTGGCCCTGTTAGGCTGGCGGTGGAGGTGCTGCCGTGCAGAGATTCCGGGCCGCGATTCTGGTGGTGGTGGTTGCGTTGGGTATGGGATGTGGGAGTGCGAGGGCGCAGACGGGTATCTACGCGATGTTCAGCGGCGGCTTTGTGGGGTCGTCCGTGGCACCCAACGCCACGCAGCCCAGCTACTCTCAGTTTGGCGGGACGTTTGGTCTCTACAGCACGCTGCTGCCGCTGGGGCCGTTGCGGCTGGGGATGGATGGGCGGTACATCATCGAGTCCTCCGGCGGAAGCACGCCCTATGGCAACCAGCTTCAGAGCGGCCTGTTCGGTCCTCGGCTGGCCCTGTTCAGCCATTTGATTCCGTTCAGCCCCTATGTGCAGCTCGAGATCGGCGGCGCCAGCACCAATTATGGACGCTTCCCCTCTCGCTCTACCAGTTTTGCCTACCAGGCGCAGTTTGGCCTGGATGACACGATCTTCCCCCACCTCGACGCTCGAGTTGAGTACGGCATCGGCACCATCGGATCCGACATCGGCGGCAATCGCGAGAGGATGCAGCAGATCAGCGGCGGTCTCGTGTTCCGTTTCTTCTAGCTCCCGGACGGAGGGCTTTGCGCCCCGGAAGGATGCCGTTCAGGGCTCCTGTTAGCGCTCCGGGCAGCAGATGCACGCCCGAACGCTCTCCCGTGCCTCTGCTGCATGAACGCATCACCTTGTGCGCGGCCGCCGCGAACGTGCAGAGAGGCGGATCAAAGCATCCCGCTTGAAGGTTCGTCCTGCGCCCGATTCGTTTTCGTCGCACGGATATTTTCTCACGCGATCCAGAGAGCCTTGTCCTGCCCGGTGCACTGCCGCTCTGTGGGCGGGGTACGACGCCATCCACACACATGCCCTGTTTTTTCCGTGGTCCAGTCGCCTGGCTCGTTGATCCACCAGCCGGATTTCGGGTTACCTGTTGCCTTGAAGGGGTTGACGGCGAGGCCCAGAAAGACCTTTTCCTCGGGAAGGAGAACGATCTTGCGCTCCATTACTGAGACCCACGGCGGGCTCAACCCTTCCAGCGCTACGTTAAGCACTGGGTTTCCGTTTTTGAGGCGAGCCGGTGGCGTTACTCCATTGGGCGGGCGCTGTCCCGCCATGATCCGCGCGGGAGTGGTAGTTGCTGAGCTACTATCGACAAGTCCACGGTTTTGCGCCGGGCAAAGATGCAGGCGCCAATGATGCAGGCGCCGGGGCAGAGTAGTTCCGTTCACGGAGGTTTTGCGATGGGATCAGGATCCAGGAATGGTGCGGCGGGGAGCCTCAGCACAGATGCGGGGCTGCTGTTCCTGCGCGTGGTGGCGGGGACCAGCCTGCTGCTGAAGCATGGGTTGGAGAAGCCCGAGCACTTCTCCGCCATGGCGCAGCACTTTCCCAATCCTCTGCACATCGGGCCGGTGGCCAGCCTGCTGTTTGCGCTGGTCTCTGACTTCATCTGCAGCGCGCTGATCGTGATGGGGCTGTGGACGCGCTGGGCGGCCGCAGTAGCCTTCTTCAACATCTTTGTGGCCTGGGCGTTTGTGCATCACTTTCTGTTTTTCGGTCGGGGCGCTGACCATGGAGAGTTGATCGTGCTCTACCTGGCCGCCTTCGGGTGCCTGGTGCTGAGCGGCGCCGGACGCTACAGCATGGATGCGATGCGGCGCGGTTAACCCGGGGGCCGGGGAGCCGCGATTCGGGGGCGAAGACTGCGTCGTGCAGGCGAGAGCCAGCCGCGGGCCAGGCGCGGGCCGAGCATAGCCGCAAACAGACGGGGCGGCTGCTCCTGATGCAGCCGCCGCCGTCTTCCTGCTTGGGTTTGCCACGCGCTTCAGATGGAGTGCGAGAGGACGCGGTTGAGCCGCTGCACAAAGGCCGCGGGGTCGGACAGAGGAACTCCCTCCAGCAGCAGCGCCTGATCAAAGAGCATGGAGGCGGCGTCCTGGGTGAGGCTGTCCTCGCTGCGGGCCAGCAGCTTCTGCACGATCTCGTGGTGAGGGTTGATCTCGAGCGTGGGCCGGGGAGCGGGGATATCCTTCTGGCCCATGGCGCGCAGCATCTGCTGCATCTGCAGCGAAGGCTCCTCTTCGTCAAAGACGATGCAGGACGGGCTGTCAGCCAGGCGCGCCGAAGGGCGAATATCCTTGACGCGGTCGCCGAGCGCTGTTTTGAGGCGCTCCAGCAAGGGCTTCAGCCGCTCCGTCTCTTCGGCCTCCGAGGCGTTCTCCTCCTTGAGGTCGTCGCCGGTGGAGGCCTTGTTGACCGCCTTGAGGTCGATGCCGTCGTACTTGTCTACCCCGGAGAAGACAATCTCGTCCACTTCGTCGTCCAGGATCAAGACCTCGATCTCCTTCTTTTTGTAAATCTCCAGCAAGGGCGAGTTGCGCAGCAGGGCCTCGGCTCCGCCGGTGATGTAGTAGATGCCCTTCTGCCCGGCGGCCATGCGGGTTTTCACCTCGGCCAGGCTGGTGAGCCCCTCCACTTTGGTGCTCTTGAAGCGAATCAGGTCCAGCAGGGCCTCACGGTTGGCGTAGTCGCTGTAGAGACCCTCCTTGAGCAGGCGGTTGTACTGCGCGACAAACTCCAGGTACTTCTCCGGCTGGTTGGCGGCGATGGACTTCAGCTCCGAGAGAATCTTCTTGACGCTGGCGGCGCGGATGCTGGCGAGCACGCGATTCTGCTGCAGAATCTCCCGGCTGACGTTGAGGGGAAGGTCCTCGCTGTCAATGATGCCGCGCACAAAGCGCAGGTACTGGGGCAACAGCTCGCGAGCATCATCCATGATGAAGACGCGCTTAACGTAAAGCTTGACCCCGACCTTGTAGTCCGAGTGGAACAGATCCAGCGGCGCTTTGGCGGGAATGTAGAAGAGCGTGGTGTAGTCCAGATTGCCTTCAGCCCGAGTGTGGAACCAGAAGAGCGGGTCCTGGAAGTCGCCGGAGATGGACTTGTACATCTCCTTGTAGTCATCGTCGCTGAGTTCCGATTTGGGCCGCCGCCAGAGGGCGCTGGCCGCGTTCACCTGCTCGGTGGTGCGCACGGTGGTGGACTTCTTCTCCTCGGCGTTCCACTCGCTCTTGTCATAGGTGAGAAAGATGGGGAAGGCGATGTGGTTGGAGTACTTCTTGACCAGATCGCGCAAACGCCATCCGTTGGCGTACTCTTTGCCCTCTTCGTTGAGGTGCAGAAGGATGGTGGCGCCGCAGGTGTCGCGCTCGCCGGGTTCGATCTCAAAGCCGGTCTTGCCGTCGCTGGACCAGCGCCAGGCCTGCTCTTCGCCGGCCTTGCGCGCGGTGACCTCGATGCGGTCGGCGACCATGAACGCGCTGTAAAAGCCCACCCCGAACTGGCCGATCAGATTGGAGTCCTTTTTGGCGTCGCCGGAGAGCTGGGCGAGGAAGTTTTTGGTGCCGGAGCGGGCGATGGTGCCCAGGTTCTCGATAAGGTCGTACTCGTTCATGCCGATGCCGGTGTCGGCGAAGGTGAGCGTGCCTTTGGCCTCGTCAATCTCAATGTCGATGCGGGGCTGGAAGGGAAAGTCCTTGAAGGCTTCCTCGGTGAGGGTGAGATGGCGGAGCTTATCCAAGGCGTCGGAAGCGTTGGAGATCAGCTCGCGCAGAAAGATCTCCGGATGCGAGTAGAGCGAGTGGACGATGAGGTGCAATAGCTGGCTGACTTCTGTCTGGAACTCTCGTTTGGACATGCTTCCATTATAAAAAGTCTGTCCAGCGGGACGGAATTGTCCGGCTGCGCGCGCCATGGCCACGGGTGGTTGGGACGGCGTGGACGGGACAGGCGCTTCGGACCCTGCTCTAGAACGCTACATCCTCCCCGGGCCCGCATCGCGATGCCTCCGGCGCAGAAGATGGCTTCAATCGTTCATGGAGCGCGGATTTGCGCTTTGCCGGAGGAAGTGAATCCGGGCTAAAATCCATCGGCGGCGAAACGTGGACCAGAGGCCGGATTCATCAAAAAAGCCTTGTGGACGATAAGAGCAAGAAGAAGTCCATCTGCGCACGGCGGCACGCGCCGCGGAAGACCAGATGCTGGGAGAA
>JAJYZE010000282.1 GCA_021800195.1 Acidobacteriota bacterium | reverse complement strand
ATCACGCGACGAGCCATGCTCTCATTATTGCAAGGCGCTTGCATCGTCCGTGTAAAGAACCTTCTTGCCGCTCCCGCTCTGGCAGCCGAAGACAAGGAGGCAGGATCGAGCAGTTGGAGCATTCTGAAGCAATTTGCCTTTGTCCTGACGGAAGACACCCACCAGGAACAACCTGAAAGGAAGTTGTCCGCATCTCAACCGCTCGTTGGTTTCTCTCCCACGTACCAAACCCAAACCTCCGAGAGCTAGCCAGCAAGGTCAGCCGCCCATGCCGGGCGTCGCGGGTTGCTCATCGTTCTACCCTGTGTTCTCGCCCGGTGAAGTCAGCCTTTTGAACGCCAGGAGCCCGATGGCTCCGGCACTGCATTGAAGTTCCCACCAAGATTCGGAAAGGTCCATGCCTCACACTCTGCTCCTCATCGACGACAATCCCATCCAGGCTGCGACCCGCCAGACCATTCTCCAGAGAGCCGGCTACGCTGTGATCGCTGTTCTCAGCCCGGAACGGGCCCTTGAGCAGCTTCGCCGTCAGAATCTGCCCGGTGACATCGACCTGGTCATTACGGATCACATTATGCCGATCATTAACGGCTCGGAGTTCGTCACCCAGTTGCGGGTCTTCGCTCCTGACCTCCCCGTGCTGGTCATCAGTGGCCTGGCCGAAGCGCAAGGAGAGTATCAAGACTTGAATGTGGACTTCCTCGTGAAGCCTCTGCTTCCGGAGAACCTTCTTTGCCGGATTCAGGCTCTGCTTGAATTGCATGGCTCGGCGGCGACGTGACTGCCAGGCCGCAACCGGCAATTTCCATCCACGGGCGCCATAGCTGCAACACAGCGGATCATGGCCCCATTCAGCCATGGATCCTCTGCAGTGACCTCAATCACGATCCGGGACACCACCGAACTCTATTCTGTCCCTGGGCCTACGAGTCCGTCCCTGGACGTATTCCGTACCTGTGCGGATTCTGAGAGAATAGATATTGAAGGAAGTGTCCATCCATGTCCCACCCTATGCCGTTTTTTGGCAGCGCCTCTCTTCTCCTGGCTCTGGGGCTCTCTATTTATGCGTTTCTGGCAGGTGGTTTCTCTTTGTGGGCCATTGCCGGTGGACGAGCTCTTGCCGTGGCTCCGGAACGCATTCGTGAAACCTCTCGACGCGCGGGGATCGCCAGCTTCATCGCCGTCTCTTGCGCCGCCTTTGCTCTGATCTGGGCAGCCTTTACCAACGACTTCTCCGTCGACTACATCCTCCATCACACCAGCCGCGATCTTGCCTGGTACTACAAGTTCTCTGCGCTCTGGTCGGGGCAGGAGGGTTCCCTGCTCCTGTGGGCATGGCTGCTCACCGGCTACGGCTTCATCCTGCGCCTGCGCCACAAGAGAGACATCACTCTGCACGCTTACGCCTCCACCATTCTGGCCGGCGTCCAAATCTTCTTCCTGCTGCTAGTGGTCTTTGCCGCACCGCCCTTCGCCATCGTTCCGGGAGGCGTGGCGCCGGCAGACGGATTCGGCCTCAATCCGCTGCTCCAGTATGCAGAGATGGTCATCCATCCCCCCATGCTCTATCTCGGCTACGTTGGCTTCTCCGTTCCCTTCGCTTTTGCGTTGGGGGCGCTGATGATGCGCTACCCGGGCGAGAAGTGGATCGCGATTACACGCCGCTGGACGATGGTTACCTGGTTGTTTCTTACCTGCGGCATTCTTCTCGGAATGCACTGGGCCTACGCTGTCCTGGGGTGGGGCGGATACTGGGGATGGGACCCGGTGGAGAATGCATCCCTGATGCCGTGGCTTACCGGAACCGCCTTCCTGCACTCAGTGATGATGCAGGAGAAGCGTGGCATGATGAAAACCTGGAACGTATGGTTGATCTTCGTAACCTTCATGCTCACGATCCTGGGGACCTTACTGACGCGCTCCGGACTGGTGAGCTCCGTGCATGCCTTTGCGCAAAGCTCCATCGGCAACTGGTTTATCTGGTTCCTGGTCATCGTTACGGCGGTCTGCATCTTCACCTTTCTCTATCATCGCGACCATCTGCGCGCGGAAAACCATCTGGAATCGCTGGTCTCCCGAGAGAGTTCCTTCCTGTTCAATAACCTCGTCCTGCTGGCGGCCTGCTTCACCGTGCTCTGGGGTACGCTGTTCCCGGTGCTCTCTGAGTATGTTCAGGGTTCCAAGGTCACCATGGGAGCTCCCTTTTACAACCGGGTAGCTGTTCCCATCGGCATCTTCCTTCTCTTCCTGACCGGAGTAGGTCCGTTACTGGCCTGGCGATCCACCTCGTTGCGCGCCATCCGCCGCAACTTCATCATCCCGTGCATCTCCATTATCGTTACCGCGATCGTCCTGGTTCTTGCGGGGGTGCGTCCATGGTCCAGCGCCACACGGGCGTACGGCGCGGTCGCCTCCAACATCTATGCCCTGGTATGCATCTCGCTCAGTGTCGGGGTGATTACCGCGATTGCAGCCGAGTTTCTGCGCGGCGCCAACGTCGTCAGAACGCAGACCGGTAAGAATCTGATCCAGTCCACCTTCCTGCTCACCCGGAGAAATACACGGCGCTATGGCGGCTATCTGGTTCACTTTGGCGTGGTCCTTATGTTCATCGGTTTGGCCGGCTCCGCCTTCAACCAGTCCAAAGAGGCTGAGATGAGCTTCGGTGATTCGATCTCTCTGGACGGTTACAGGATCGTCTGTCAGTCTTACTCGGAAGATTCCAACCCCAGCTACGACTCCCAGTTCGCCTTGCTGGACGTCTTCCATAACGGCAAGAAGATTGTGCGCCTGGCGCCGGAACGGCGCGTTTATTTTGTCAATACAGACCACGCTCAGCCGTCCACGGTCGTGGCCATTCACTCCACGCTGGAGAATGACCTTTACGTGGTCTTCGAAGGCACCAATCCGGACAATGACCGACCCATCATCAAGTTTTTCATCAATCCGCTGGTCAACTGGATCTGGATGGGGCTGGTCGTCGTGGTCTTCGGCACCTTCGTCGCCCTGGTTCCCAAACTCAAACCCCCTGAGCAACGCTTGGAGGTGGCCTTCTCCGCCCCGCCGGATCTGGCGCTCGGCGGGAACCTGCAGAGGACACCCTCACCCTTGAGATCCCCCGAGGGCCCTCATGTATAGGCGCTCCCTGCAGCTTCTGATGGTCGTCTTTGTCGCCTTTACCATGCTTGGCGCCACTTCACCTTCGGCGCGCTTCCAGCGCCTGGGCCATGACCTGATGTGTACCTGTGGCTGCAGTGAGATCCTGCTGGAGTGTAACCACGTGGGCTGCCCCAACTCCACAAGGGAGATCGCCGACCTTCGCGCCCAGCTCAACACGGGAGCTTCCGATGCCGACATCTTCAAGTTCTTCGTCGCCAAGTACGGCCCCACCGTGCTGGCGGAGCCGGTGCGTGGCGGCTTTGATGATGTCGCCTGGGTTGGCCCCTTCGCCTTTCTGCTGCTGGGCATCGTGCTCGTCCTTGTCCTGTTGCGCCTGTGGAAAAAGCGGCACGCTCAACTCGCCTCTGCGGCCGACAATCTCCCCTCCCAGGCCGGCGCTGCTCTGCGAGAGCGCATCCGCAAGGAGACCCGCTACGGCGAGTAGTCTTTTCATCGATCGGCCAAGTTCTGCAGCCAGAAGTTTCCACCTCCACCCAAGGAGTAAACTCAGGAGGGTAAGTCTGATGCTGGATCCCTTGGCTCCATGACCCGCCTGGAACTACTCACAATCGTTGTGGGCCGTGCGCGCAGCAACGGCTTCGAGTTCCGCCGCTGGTACACCAGCCGGCTTGGCCTTCCATGGATCAGCGCCGAAGCGGCCCTCATCCTGCTGGACCAACAGCGGCGCTACTACGCACTCTTGTTCTCCCATGAATTTGCTCATGCCTTTTGGAAGGCTGGTGAGGAGATCACCTTTGCCGTCCCCGCTCAAGCTTTTCAGCGCCCTATGCCGGACGGTACCATTCAGACGGTGCAGCGCAAAGGCTTCATCCGCCGTTCTGCGCGGCGCGATGCCTGGCGCTACCACCTGCGCGAGATGGCCCTGGCTGAAGAGCCGCTCCGCTACCTACGCAAGTACTTAAATGTTGAAGAGGATCTGAGCGAAGAGATCCAAATGGCCAGGACCGAAGAGCGTGACACAGAAGCGTCTTCGACCAGTCAAGCGGGCAGGCCAAAGAGTGCGAGTAAAGATGGGAGCCCCGCTGTTGGGAGCGGAAGGGCCAAGTCGAAGCCTGCAGCCCCTCCACCGGGAGACCGCCGAGTCAAGCCCCTGCCGCGGCCGATTCCCACGAGTACACCCGCCTTCCTCCTCCGTCCCCTGAAGTAGCCTGGTGGCGGCAAGCCAGGAGAGAGACCCGTGGAACGAAGGGCTTTACCCTTAATTTGAAAGATAGAGTCCACGGGAGCAGTTGCCCTTGG
>JAJYZE010000281.1 GCA_021800195.1 Acidobacteriota bacterium | reverse complement strand
CCAAACGGGGTTGCCGATGACTCTTGTGCATCCAGCACGCCGGCAACTGGCTTGGCGTCTCCTTGAGCAACGACTTCCGCAGAGCAACGACTTCCGCAGTTCCCTCAGCAGCGGCTGATTTGCATCGCCGGAGGGTCGCTCGACCGGTATGGGAAGAGGCGTGTTCCGCCGCGGCGCCAGAGAGATCTTCCCAAGGATGAAGCTTCAGGGAAGCCTGGGGTGTTCGGCGGGAAGCTGAACGGCAACCACGCCCTGACCCTCTCGCACGGTATAAAAGCGGTCCGCCGCCAGATTGGTCAGCGTCTCCTTGCTCCCATTGGGCCACAGGATCTCTGCTCGATCCAGCGTTGCATGGCTGCCCAGCCCGAAGTGCAGGCGCAGATCGCTTTGAGAAAGGTAGCTTCCCCCGCTGCGCACCTCGCCGAGCTGCGCCAGATCGCCCGACACCGCCCGGACACGCGCATTCAGCGCCAGACGATTGCACTTGACACCCTCCAGTTGAAAGCTGATCCAATGATGCTTCGGCCCGCCTGTGGGACGGAGAATCATCGGCTGGCCCACCAGGTTCTCCACCACCGCTTCCATGCGGCCGTCATTGAAGAGGTCGCCGAAGGCGACTCCGCGGCTCACCTGAGGAACCAGCAGCGCCTCTCCAACCCTCCAACTGATGTTCTTGAAGGTTCCGTCGCGCTGATTCAGAAACAGCCGCTTGGGTTCCAGAAAACGGGAAGCCGTGGGCGCGTGATCGATCTGCGGATACACATGGCCGTTGGCCTGGAAAAAGTCAGCCCAGCCGCTGTTGGCAAAGTCCACAAAGTCGTCTCCCCAGCCCACATATCCCTGGGTGCCGCGGGCGATGCCGGAGTTGACGGACACATCCGTAAAGGCCATGCCGCCATCATTCCGGTAGAGCGAGGTGTACTCCACATCAAAGTGGGAGACGGCGATCGAGAGGCGTCCGGTATGCAGATAGTCGCCCAGGGCGACGCCCATGTTCGCCTGCTCCACACCGTCCTCATTGGCGGCCACGCCGGCCAGCAGAGCCACGTCTTCAAACCGTCCGTTGCCGTCGTTCTGATAGAGGTAGTTCTCTCCTCCATCGTTGGCCACAAACAGATCGAGCTTGCCGTCATCGTTGAAGTCCGACCACACGGCGGTGAGGCCGTGGCGATGGCCTGAACCTGCCACGCCGGCTTGTCGGGAGACATCCGAAAACGTTCCGTCGCCGTTGTTGCGGTAAAGGTTGTCGGGCAATCCGGGCAGCCCGCGCGGACCGCATTGCACATCAATTCCTAGGTATTGGCAGGGCTTTTTCAGCGCGCCCGATGTGGGCAGGCTGTGCAGATCAAAGTCCACATAATGCGATACGAACAGATCCGCCCAGCCATCGCCGTCGTAGTCCCCGAACGCCGCGCCGGTGGCCCAGCCGGCATCCGCGCCAAGTCCGCTCGCCTGGGTGACATCGGTAAAGGTGCCGTCGCCGTTGTTGCGGTAGAGCACCACACCGTTCAGGCAGGTCACCAGGATGTCCGGCCAGCCGTCGTTGTTATAGTCGCCCACCGCAACGCCCATCGCCCAGCCGGGATAGCCCACTCCCGCCTTATCGGTAACATCGGTGAAGGTTCCATCGCGGTTGTTGCGGAACAGGGCGCTGCGCGCCTTGACGCCGTGCAGCGCCATGTCCACGCTCTGGGCGTTGGTAAAGTAGATGTCCAGCCAGCCGTCGCGGTCGTAGTCGATCAGCGCGACGCCTCCGCTCATGGACTCGGAGATGAACTTCGCCTCCGGGCTGGAGCGGTGGTCAAAGTGAATGCCGGTCAACTTGGTGATGTCCACCAACTGAGGATAGTTCGGCAGCGGGCCAGTCTCCTTTTTCTCCGCCTCAGCCTTGGCGCGCTCCGCGGGAGACAACGGGGTGGGAGCACCCATCTGCCCCTCCATGGCGCCCTGCCGGGGCCAGAGGAAGAGAAAGCCCGCCAGCTTCAACAGAAACTCCCGCCGCGGCCTTTCCAGCCTCGCGCGGCCGCTCGCTCCAACCTTAGGTGTCATCCGGATCGTCCGCCTGCATCTCCGGAATAGCCGTATCGACGCGTTTGCTGCACCGGCGCTTCTCTCCATTGCCTTGATCTGCGGCAAGCTGCGCCTGCCGGCCCGCACGCGCCCCAGCCAGGCACAGCCCCGCGCCCGAGAACAAAACCGGGCACGCAAATGGGCTGACGAAGGTAGAGAGCATAGCGTGAGAATTATAGAGGACCGCGGGGCAAAAGGTCAGCCCGCACCATGGCTCGCGGCAGGGCAATCCTATCTCACACCAGCTCCAGGCGACAGTGTGGGCCACAAAGCGGCCCACAAAGCGGTCCAGATGCGCCGGACCAGTGGATGAAGCTGAACATGCTCAACTCTGACGGCTCGATCAGCACCTGTTACGACGTCGACGAGCGCGAGATGAAGTGCGTGGTCTTCATCAGGGAGAGTTCGCGCGGTGGTTGACAAGAGCAAGGACAAATACACGATGACTGCGCGGGTCACGGCAACAATCGAGAAGATCCTTCTGCCTGCCCTGCCCGACGCCATCCGCCGGGCGGAGGAAGAGGCTGATGTGTATCAGGCGGCGGTCTGAGATCTCAGCCGTTCTATCAGAGCGGCAGGAGCCTACCGGAGCGACTTGGAGGTGGCTCAATGCCGCGCCTGATCGTAGTGGGGATTCCCAGACTGCGGGGCGGGGACGATGTTAACCGACAGACTCCGCCTGGGAGGGGGTCGCTGAAGCAGAAGCAGTCTACTCCGATCGTTCTCGAATCCAGAGCCGGAATATCCGGTCCGAGATCACAAAAGAGCGTCCCTCGCGGTCAATGATGTCGCGCTTGAGAAGCGCGCCGCTGATGCGCTGTGAGGCAGACGGGTTCCCGAGCTGGTACTTGTTGACAAACGCGGCGCTGTAAGCCGCCACGGTCTTGTTTTCAAGGGCCAGTCCACGGAGAAAACGCCGTTGATGGACGGTGAGTGTTTCCCATAGCGTGGAGTAGGTCCTTTCTTCCCTGGCCATAAGAACCTGCATCCCGGCCTTCAGTTGTGCCTCCGTGACCGCCTCGCCAGGACTTAGCTTCTCCCAAATGACATGGCAGATATGTTGAGTGTGGAAGGGATGCCCCTCGGTGATCCCGCAAATCTTTGCGATAAGGGTGTCATCGATGTGTTTGCCGCTTGCCTCGAACTTTTGCCGAATGAACGGGAGCCAGTGCTTCAGCTCAATTGGACCCACCGGAAGATGTTCTGCGGCACTATAAAGCGGACGCTTGCTGTTCAGGAGCATCTCTTGGAGTGAATGCTTCTGACTGCCAAGAAAGATGTAGGCGACATTCTTCTGCGTCTGGATGATGCTGCGCAGTAGCCGCTCTACGTGGTCATCGCCATATTCTAGAATGCGCTGCATCTCGTCGAACACGACAACAACCTTCTTCCCTGTTTCCTTTGCGATCCGCTGCGGGACAGCCAAAATCTCCTCAATGTTCTGCTTTGCCTGTTCCCGCGTGGGGTTGTAGTCGAAGCTGACCACTGGCTTGCCGTCCTCGTCGAGGGAGATCTTCGGGGCAAACCGGGAGAAGAACCTCTTTGCAGTCTCGAGCACGCGAGCTGCGTCAGAGCTTGTCGCCAACGAAATGCCGCGGGCGGTGGCCGTGATAAATGAACCCTCGTCGTCCGTGGCCCAGAGATCGATGTACGCAGCGAGATACTTTGCAGGGTCAAGACCACGGAGAACGCGGAGGACAAGCGACGTTTTCCCCATCATGCGCTCCGAGTAGAGAAAGGCGCGCAGCGAGTTGCTGATGGCGCGCGCCAGGTCGGCACTCTGACCGAAGTCCCCATGCTCCGCAGGCAATGTCGCTGAATGCAGCCTCTCCCATCGTCCGTTGCCCGGCGGCGGAAAGTCTCGCACCTGCGACCCTGCCGAATGCACTTCTTGCAGTCGTCGATCAAGGATTCAAAAACATCAAGGCAAATGGCATGTATGTTCCGCAAACACACCACATCAGAGAAAAAGCTATGAAAATGCCATTCGTTGGGGAAATTGGCATGCTCCCATAAATACGGAAGTGCCCCTATGAAGCAACCATTGCGATTCGGATACGTACCAGAGGTCGCAAAGCTCTCCGACGGTGTGCCTTTGTTCTCTAGTCTCCGGCCAGCACGGATTCGCGCTGCAAAGGAGAAATCGCAATGTCCAGGAAAACCATCTGCAAAACAGTCCTCACCGTCGCTCTCGGGCTCGCCGCGTGTACTGCTCCCATAACCCGGACGGCAGCGCAGTCCACTACCTCGTCCTCGTCGGGAAGTTCATCGGTGGCCAGCAGCTCCTCCGGGGGCTCCGGATCGAATATCGTAACGGGAACCGATCCAGAGCCCGACTATGTTGGAATCACA
>JAJYZE010000017.1 GCA_021800195.1 Acidobacteriota bacterium | reverse complement strand
CGTCATGGATCGCAGTGGAATCGGCGCTCTTTGACCGGCAAGGTGGGGCTGATGTTCGGAGTGTTGTTGCTGGGCTTGGCGGCCGCGGGGACGGCGCAGGCGCAGTCCGCAGCCAGGTGGGACAAGCGCGGCAAGCAGGCGGAGGCCCGCGAGGATTACGATGCCGCATTTGAAGATTACCGGCAGGCGCATTTGAAGAAGCCCCGGGATCTTCGCTACAAGACCGATTACGAGTTGATGAGGTTCAAGGATGCCAGTACGCACGTTGACCGGGGACGGGTGCTGGCGAACTCCGGCGATGTGGATGGAGCGATGAATGAGTTCGCCCGCGCGCTGCAGATCGATCCGGGCAATCAGGCTGCTGAGCAGGAACTGGGAATTCTGGAGAAGCGCTCGCAGGCCAAAGCCGGGCAGGCAACGCAAACGGGAGCCGGCGTAGCGTCGGCAGGAAGTACGCTTGTGCCGGCGATGGGCGAAGAGACGCCCTACCAGCAACAGATGCATGATGAGATCTCGTCGCTGGCCGGACCGGTGACGCTGCAGCCCGTCTCGGATGATCCGATCACGCTGCACATGGTGGAGGACACCAAGGTCGTCTATGAAGCCATTTGCAAGGCTGCGGGCTTGAACGTGATCTTCGACCCGGAGTATGTCTCCAAGCGAATCCCGGTGGATCTTACGAATGTTTCGCTCCCGGACGCGCTGCACATCGTCGAGGTGCTGAGCAATACGTTCTGGAAGCCGGTGACCAGCAACACGATTTATGTGGCGCAGAATACGCGTGCGAAGAGGACCGAGGATGACGATCTCGCGGTGCAGACCTTTTATCTCACCAACGTATCGCAGCAGAATGACGCCAACGAGATCATGGTGGCGATCCGCAACCTGCTGGATCCCGGCCTGAAGATCTACCTGGTCGCCAGCCAGAATGCTTTGGTGATCCGCGGAACTCCGGACGAGTTGATTCTGGCCGAGAAGATCATCAATGACTTGGACCGGACCAAGCCGGAGGTGGTGGTGGATGTGGCGGAGCTGGAGGTCACCCGGCAGTTGGAACGTGACATCGGCATTACGCTGCCGACCAGTTTCGGGTTGACGCCGCAGTACAGCAATGCGAATGAGGTCCAGAATTCGGCGGTTACCACAGCCAATACCACCACCACGACTTCAGGTTTCACGCTAAATACGCTGGGCAATCTGAACGCAACCAATTTTGCCGTGACGTTGGGCGGTGGAACGGTGAATGCGCTGTTGTCCGACAATGATACCCGGATTCTGGAGAATCCGCGCGTGCGCTGTACCGATGGACAGCATGCGACGGTGAAGATCGGGTCAAAGATTCCGGTGGCCACCGGATCGTACTCCGCCGGAACAGCGATCACCACGGCTTCCCTGGGCGTGGAGACGCAGTTCACCTACCTGGACGTGGGCGTGAATATTGATATGACGCCTACGGTCCACTATGACGGCGAGATCTCCTTGAAGTTGAAGGTGGAAGTGTCGGCGCAGAATGGTTCGGTAACGATCGAGGGAGTCACGGAGCCGATCATCTCACAGCGCGTCTCCGACCAGGTGATCCAGCTCAAGGACGGCGAGCCGGCGCTCTTGGCCGGGCTGATGCAGGTGCAGGACACCAAGAATGTGAATGGCACGCCGGGGTTGGGAGAGCTTCCGATTCTGCGTTACTTCTTTGCCAGCACTGACAAGACGCAGGAGACCGACGACATCGTCTTCCTGATCATTCCGCATATCGTGCGGGAGTCGCTGCTGACCGACGAAAATACGCGGGCGATTTACACCGGCACGAGCCAGGGCGTCGAGTTAATGCGCAAAGGGCCGGGAGAGACGGGCGAGGAGCCGATGCTGATGAGCTCGGCTGGAGCCCCAGCGGCGAACTCCCTGCCGAACACCTCAGCGGCGGAGGCGGCGGACGCGATCATCGGCAAGCTGGCCTCCGACGCCAAGGGGGCGACGCCGGGATCCATTGCGTCGATGCACATGGAGGCGAACGGGACGCTGTCCAGCGCGCCCATGACCTTGAGCGTGACGCCGGCGAGCGAAAATGAAGCGGTGGGGTCCACGTTTACAGTATCGGTGGTTGCCTCCAATGCGCACGATCTGGCGGCGGTGCCGCTGCAGATGCAGTTCGATCCGCATGTGCTGACGCTGGTGAATGTCGACTCGGGACCATTCCTGGGCAAGGGCGGGCTGGATGTGGCGCTGGTGCATCGCGATGAAGGTAACGGAGCCGTGACGATCTCGGCGATGCGGCCGCCTAAGGTCAACGGCGTGGATGGGCAGGGAACAGTCTGCACCCTTACATTCAAGGCGCTGGCGCCGGGCAAGTCCAATCTGGCGCTGACCCGGATTGGAGCGCGGGACAGCCAGCAGAATCGAATTCCCGCGGTTGGCGTTCAGGGGGTAGTGAGCGTCCAATAGGAAGAAAGAGAGGCGGCGAACGGGAAGGAGGGGAAGATGTCGGCGAAGAGGACAGGATGTTTCGCAGGATGGAGCGGTCTGCGAACCAGACACTCAAAACTTGGCCAAACGCGCAAGTCTGGTCCCGTTGTTTTCCCGGAGCGGCAGACGGTCTGCAGGAGGAGAGGCCTGGGGCTGATGTCATGGAGCAGCGAGTCGGGCGTGACCCTGACCGAGCTGATCATCGTCATCGCGATTCTTTCGATTCTTGGGTCGGCGGCGGTTCCGGCTGTAGAGTTTGAGGTGAAGCGGCGCAAGGAGCAGGAGTTGCGCGCGGATCTCTGGGAGATGCGCCGGGCGATCGACATGTACAAGGATGTCGCGGATATGGGCGGTATCCAGACCAAGGCAGACTCCAACAACTACCCGCCGGACCTGCAGACGCTGGTGGATGGGGTCACGGTGAAGGATCACAAGATGCGTTTTTTGCGCTCCATTCCAGTGGACCCCATGACCGGAAACACGGATTGGGGATTGCGGTCCAACCAGGATGCGCCGGATTCCACCACCTTCGGCGGGCAGGATGTGTACGACGTGTACAGCAAGAGCACGGGGACGGCGCTGGATGGTACGAAGTACAACACCTGGTAGGTCAAGCAAGGGCGGGTTGCAGGGCGGTAGCGTATGGCGGAGATCAAACAGAGGACGAGGCAGACGATTCGGCAAGGGGCCAGTCGGGCTCGCTTCTGGAAGAAAACAGAGGTCTCTTCTCAGGGCTTCACCCTCATTGAACTGATCATTGTGATGGCAATCATTGCCATCTTGGTATCGATTGCGGTGCCGATCTACGCCAATATGGTGCGTAGGGCCAAGGAAGCCGTGCTGCGCGAAGACCTGCACACGATGCGGACGGCGATCGATAGCTACACGGTGGACAAGGAGCAGGCGCCGCAGTCGCTCGATGATCTGGTGCAGGCCGGATACCTGAAGTCAATTCCAGTGGATCCGATGACGGACAGCAGTGACACGTGGGTCACCAGCGAATCCGACACGATGACGGATATCAATGAGACCCAGGGTGGAATGGACGATGTACACTCGGGATCTGAAGATCTTGCCAGCGACGGCACCAGCTACAACACCTGGTGAAAGGCGCCGTGGCCGCAGGGGCGCCGCAGCGGGCGGAGGAGGCGGTTCGCGGTGAAGGCGCAAGCGGCGTGGCTGCATGGCGCGGCGCTCGGGAAGGGCCTGCCCGTTGGAGATCCCATGCGGATGGCTCTGGTGCTGGCGTTGGGGAGGGTGTTGAAGATGCGCCCCGCGCCGTGGAGCACACTCGCTGCAGGACTCGTGGCCGGATCGATCGCCTTCGCCCAGCAGAGTACGTCTCCCGCGGCGGCGCCGGTTCAGACGGGAGTTTCGGCTGCTGCGCAGAAGTCTACGCCTGTGCCGGGGGCAATCTTTGCACCCGACCCCCTGCCTGGCAAGGACTTCAATTCCCACATCAAGAGGGGCTCCGAGCAGGATGTGACGGCGGTGGGTAAGCGCAGGATCGGGGTGCGTGGGATCAAGAACTGGTACTCGACTAACTGGGAGATTCAGATAGGGAGGCGGTACGCCACGGAGATCGATGCGACCGCACCCATGGTGACCGACCCCATGGTGGTAGGGTATGTGAACCGGATCGGGCAGACGCTGGTGCGGAACTCGGATGCCAGGATCCCATTCACGATCAAGGTGCTGAACTCCGAGGCAATCAATGCAATGGCACTGCCGGGCGGGTACCTGTATGTGGACTCGGGATTGATTCTGGCTTGCGACTCCGAGGATGAACTTGCCGGAGTGATGGCGCATGAGATCGCCCATGTCACGGCCCACCATGCCGCGCGCGAGATGACCAAGATGGACTACATGGCCGTGGGTTCCATCCCCATGATGCTCTTGGGGCAGGGATTGTGGGCGGGATACGGGGTTTACCAGGGAACGCAGTTAGCGATGCCGGTAGGCCTGCTGGAGTTCTCGCGCCGGCACGAGGCTGAGGCTGACTACCTCGGGGTGCAGTATATGTATCAAGCCGGGTACGATCCACAAGGGATGGTGGCAATTTTTGAAAAGTTTGACGCGCTGGAGAAACAGCGGAAGAGCGCGATCCCGCTGGCGTTCCGCACCCATCCGGCGACTGCGGAGAGGATTCGGGCGGTGCAGCGGGAGATGGCAACCATCCTGCCGCCGCGGCCTAAGTACCTGGTGACCACTGCGGAGTTTGAGCAGGTAAAGGCGTGGCTGCAACGCGTCCAGAGCATACGAAGCGCCAAAGATCGAGCAGCGGCTTCGGGGGTTCATGCAGCGGTGGGCCGAAACAACCCGTGATGCTCAACCCGGATTGCCGAGCAGATGCTGACTCACGCTGGGCAACTGCCGGATAGGGCCGCTGTGGAGCACCCTCCGGGTGGCGCGTTCCCTGGCCACGGCGATGACCGGCTTTGACGGGGCGCAGGCTGGAGCCAAGTGACAGAGCGCACGCGGGGCAGGCTCTACACTAGAGGGATGGCAGAGCATACGACAGGCTATACGGAAGACCACGCGAAGGCGGGGCTGGCGACCAGGTTCCCTGAGATCGAAACCTGGCAGAACCAGTTTCGCTCCTATGAGATTCTGATCGACGATCCGGAGTTTACCAGCGTCTGTCCCAAGACCGGGCTGCCGGACTTCGGCGTCCTGACCATCCGTTATATGCCTCGAGAGCGGTGTCTGGAGCTGAAGAGCTTGAAAGAGTATCTGTTTACCTACCGGAACCTGGGCATCTTTCAGGAAAACATTGTGAACCAGGTGCTGGACGATGTGGTGAAGGCTACCGATCCGGTGTGGGCGGAGGTGAAGGGAGACTTCCGGCCGCGCGGAGGAATCTCCACGGTGGTGACAGCCCGCTATCCACGGACGGAAGGCTGATATTCTCGGCAGATCATGACCAGCGGCTCGATGACGGCGGTAAAACCTGAGCAGCGTGCGGTCCGGGGAGCCGCGCTGGCGCTCTGTCTGCTGACGGCGATGAACTTCGTCAACTATCTGGACCGATACATTCTTCCCGCGGTGCAGGAGCAGATCAAGCGCCAGTTCCATCTCTCGGACAATCAGATTGGCTCGCTGACGCTGTGGTTCTTTGTAGCCTATGTTCTGGCTTCTCCCCTGACGGGCTGGCTGGGCGACAGATTTCCGCGCAAGCCCATGATCGTGCTGGCGGCGCTGATGATTGCGGCAATGAACTTTCTTACCGCGCGCGGGCATAGCTATCAGGATCTGAATCTTCGCCATGCTGCTTTGGGCATTGGCGAGGCCAGCTTTGGCATCTTTGCTCCGGCGTTGCTGGCGGACTACTTTGCCGATGACCAGCGCAACCTGGTGCTGACGGTGTTCAATGTTGCGATTCCAGCAGGAGCGGCGTTGGGGTATCTCTTGGGCGGGGTGGTCGCGGCGCGGCAGGGGTGGCGGATGGCGTTTACCCTCTCTGCGGCGCCGGGTGCGGTGATCGCCCTGTTGATTCTTTTTCTGATGCGGGAGCCGGAGCCTTTGCAAGGGGCCGGTGGGAGGGTAAGGATCCGTTCCAGCGTCGATCGTGCTTCCGTAAGCTCGTTGCTGACCAATCGAGCGTATCTCAGCTCGATTCTGGGCTATGCCGCTGTGACATTCTCCCTGGGTGGAATCTCGTGGTGGATGCCATCGTTCTTGAATCGGGTGGAAGGAAGGTCGCTGGCCGCTGCGGGAACCATGATGGGCGGCATCACGGTGGTGTGCGGGTTGGGCGGAACGCTGATGGGGGGAATGCTGGCGCAATGGTGGTCCCGGAGGACGTCCAGAGCGCTGTATCTGGTGCCGGCGCTCAGCGCCCTGCTGGCCGTGCCGCCGGGAGTGGTGTGCTTCTTCGGGCCACGCAGCCTGACGCTGGCGGCGTTGAGTGCGGCGGTGTTTCTAGTATTTTTGGGCACAGGACCTGTGAATGCCGCCACTCTGAACGCGGTGCCCGCGCATCTGCGAGCAACGGCGATGGCCGGGCAGTTGTTTGCCCTGCACGTCTTTGGCGATGCGTTCTCCCCCAAGATCATTGGTATGGTCAGTGACCACTCCAATCTTCGGCTCGGCCTGGGGCTGACCCTGGTGACGTTTGTGCTGGCGGCGATGATCTTCTTGGCCGGGGCCAGATACGCGCCTCCGTTGGCTCATTCGCTAGAGGGAACCGCCGGGTAGACATGCATAGCCTTAGCTTGCATCTGCAAATGACAGAGTTCTGGCGCGGCATCCTCCGGACGGTGGCGTGGGGGGGCGCACTGGTGTGGGTGCTGCGTACCTATGACCTGGTCTCTCGCATTCCGGCGATGCCGAATTTGACCATGTTGGACTGGGACGAGATGCCGGAGGGAATGCCGACGCTTACCGTGGTGGTGCCGGCGCGCGACGAGGTGGAGAACATCGGAGCCACGCTGGATGCCTTGTTGGCAGCCGACTATCCAGCATTGCGCGTGCTGGTGGTGGATGACCGCTCGAAGGATGGGACGGGAGAGATCGTCGACCGGTATGTGGAAGAGCATGCGCAGCGGCTGCGGAGCCGAGAGCCGGGAAGGAGACATGTGGGGCCGGAGCGTCTGGGCGCGATCCACATCACCGATCTGCCGGAGGGCTGGTTAGGCAAGACCTTTGCGATGATGGTGGCCACCGAGAACAGCGACTCCGAGTATCTTCTGTTTACCGATGCCGATGTGCTTTTTTCTCCCTCGGTGCTGCGCCGCGCACTGGTGTATGCGCGAGATGCAGAGGCTGACCACCTGGTGGTTCTGCCGACGGTGCAGGTGAAGTCCTGGGGCGAAGGCGTTCTTTTGGGATTTCTGCAGGCGTTGGGAGTTTGGGCGTCAAGGCCCTGGAAGGTGGAGGATCCAAAGGCACGCCACGATGTGGTTGGGATTGGCGCCTTCAATCTGGTGCGCCGTCAGGCGCTGGAGGAGATCGGCGGATGGCTCCCGCAGCGGATGGCCGTGCTGGAGGACGTCACCCTCGGGCGGCGGATGAAGGCTTCAGGAATGCGCGAGCGCCTGGCGTTTGCTTCGGGCATGGTACTGGTGCATTGGGCCAGTGGATGGGGCGGGTTGCTGCGGACGACGACCAAAAACCTCTTCGCCGCGTTCAACTTTCAACCCCTGCTGGTCCTGCTGGGCTGGCTTTGGATAGGGATCTTTTTTCTGCTGCCCTTGCTGGGATTAGCGTGGCTGCCGACGCTGCTGCCGTCGTTGCTGATTCTGTGCTGCATCGGAGCAACCTATCGCGTGCTGGGCACAGTGAGCTGGATTGATGCGCGCTATGGGTGGTTTTACCCCGTGGGAGCTCTTGGGGTGATCTATGCCATGCTGCGATCCATGGTGGTCGTGACCGTCAAGCGTGGTGTATTATGGCGCGGAACGACCTATCCGCTGCGCGAGTTGCGCCTGCACAACGACCCGTTGGTTTGGGAGCGAGAGGCGCGCCGGCAGCGCGAGAAAGAGACCAAGGCCAGGCGCGTGGCAAGAAGACACGCCGAATCGGAGAAGCGCCGCAAGACCAAGAACGGGTGAACGCATCCGGCGCGGACGCAGAGCCAGCCAACTTCGCCTGGGTGAATGCTTCTAGCAAGGTGAAACGGCAAGCATATCGAGTGAGGTATGACGCACCTGCCGCGCTATCTCATTGACGTAGTCGGTTCCGGGACGTTCCATGTCCGCCAGATTGGTTCTGTCGTAAGTCGTCTTGCTGCGCAGGGAGCAACCATGAGGAGCAAGCCTGTGTATAGGCGGTTCTCGGCATGCCCTGTTTCACGGTTTCAAAGAGCCATCTTAGGCAGGTGGAGACATGCGTTTTGCGTCTGTTTTTTCCTCAGTCTCTTTCCAGGCCTATCGTGGGCACAGAATCCATGCAAATCGGCTTCCGGTCCGAATCCTCTTTCGGGGCGCGAGCCCGGTGAGCTTTTCTTTGAGGGCTATGTCGCAAACGATACCTTTAAGTTCGGTGCCGGTGAAGTCAGTTCAAGCATCGACTACGCAGGCGTCGAATATGACAGCCATAGTTCTGATACTCACTGTACGTTCATGGGCCGAGTCTGGAAGACGCTGCCCGATCTTCTTCATGCGCGGGTGTCGTACGTCTTTGAAGCGCTTCCATTGGTTTTGATTCGGCAGCCTGTGGTAACGGATATCTATGGTGACGCATTGACTCCGGCGCGCAAATGGAATCCAGGGATCGAGATTGCGCCGCTCGGGTTTCGTTGGCAATGGCGTGATCGCAAAGCCGTCCGCCCCTACTGGGTTGTCAAATTGGGCGAATCGGTTTTTCTTGAAAAAGCTCTCGCCATAGATGCCTCCTACGAAAATTTCATGATCAACTCCGCAGCCGGCATTCAGGCCAGGATCCATCACAAAACCGATCTCCGCCTGGGTTATGCCTTCCAGCACTTATCCAACGCCTATACCAACGCTGATCCTGGGCTCGATACGCTCGGGTTCAGTTTTGGTTTTGTCCATCACTTTTCGTCATCCAGCAGGTGGTAAAGAGCACGGAAGATTGCGGGGTGCATGCGTTTTGCCCTGCGATAGGCCCCAATTGGTTTCACGGTAGAGCTCGGCTTGAACCGCGTGAGACGGAAGTTAAGTGCTTCGGCAAGGCCGGACCAGGCAGGGTAGAAGCCTTTTCCAGAAGAAGGGTGTCATACCCCGGTCCTTTCCGTCAGGCGGTGCAGTTCAGGTTCCCAAAGCGAGATCCAGCAGGGTCTTTTCCTCCATCGCGTGGGCTTTGGAACTGCCTGTAGCGGGGCTGGCCGCGGCGGTGCGTTTGACGCTGAGAACGGCTCTGGACCCGCACAGGCGGCGTAGTTGCGGAAGGACAAACGTGAGGGCGCCCATGTTCGCCGGTTCCTCCTGGACCCAGACGACCTCGCCGGCCGAGGGGTGCTGGTTGAGGGCTGCCTGAAGTTCCGCCTCGGGGAAGGGATAGAGCTGATCGAGAAAGAGGATGGCGACATCGGAGATGTTGCGCCTGGCTCGCTCCACGCGCAGGTTGTGGCCGATCTTGCCCGAGCACACCAGGATCCGTCGAGGGTTGCTCACGGAGGTGTCGGGCAGGACAGTCTGGAATCTGTCCAGAGCAAAATCGGTGAGCGGGGAGAGCGCGTCGGGATGGCGCAGCATGGACTTAGGAGTAAAGACGATAAGGGGTTTGCGCCAGCGGCGCAGGGCTTGACGGCGAAGAAGATGGAAGAACTGCGCTGCCGTGGAGGGCTGCGCTATCTGAAGGTTGTCCTGGGCGGCGAGCTGCAGGAAGCGCTCGGGCCGGGCGCTGGAGTGCTCAGGTCCTTGCCCCTCGTAGCCGTGGGGAAGCAGAAGGACCAGGCCGGAGAGCAGTCCCCACTTGGCTTCGGCGGCGGAGAGGAACTGGTCGATGATGATCTGGGCGCCGTTGGCGAAGTCGCCGAACTGCGCCTCCCAAAGGACCAGAGCCTCGGGGTAGTCGCGTGAGAAGCCGTACTCGAAGCCCAGGCAGGCAGCCTCCGAGAGCATGGAGTTATGGACCGACCAGCGGCCCTGATGCGGAGCAATGTGATTCAGCGGAGAGTAGCGAGTCTCGGTTTCAACATCGACGAGAACCGAGTGACGCTGATTGAACGTGCCACGCTGGGAGTCCTGGCCGGAGAGGCGCACCGGCGCGCCGGCCTTGAGCAGGGAGGCGTAGGCCAGCAACTCGGCCAGCCCATAGTCGACGGGCCTTTTCCCATCTCCCATCTCGGCGCGCTGCTCCAGCAGCTTGGCAACCTTCGGATGAAGGTGAAAGCCCTGCGGGACGGTGGTGAGGGCGGTGGCGAGGGAGGCGATCTCGGCAGCCTGCAGGCCGGTGACGGGGTTGTCCTCGGGGCGAAGTGGTCCGCCGTAGTAAGAATCCCAGTAGGGACGGATGTCAAAGAGGCGGGGTTTACGGCTGGCTCGCGTTGCGGATTTTTGCTCCTCCAGAAGGAGGGCACGGACTTGCGCGGCCTCCGCTGCGGGGTCGATGCGGTTCTTCTGGGCGTAAATCTGATAGAGAGGCGGATGATCCTTGATCTTGGCGTAGCGCAATGGCTGGGTGATGGTGGGGTCGTCTACCTCCGAGTGACCGTGGCGGCGGTAACCGATCAGGTCTACCACGACATCGGAGTGGAAGGTTTGGCGGTACTCCGCAGCCAGCGCCGCGATGCGGACCACGGCCTGGGGATCCTCCGCGTTGACATGGAAGATAGGGATGGGCAGGCGCTTGGCCAGATCAGAGGCGAAGCGGGATGAGTTAGACTCCCCGGGGAGTGCGGTAAAGCCGAGAAGATTGTTGACGATCACCTGGATGGCGCCACCGATGTTATAGCCGTGCAAGGAGGCGAGGTTCAGAGATTCGGCCCAGATGCCCTGGCCGGCAAAGGCAGCATCGCCGTGCAGAATCATGGGCAGAACCTGGTTGCGGGCCTGCAGAAAGTCCGCTGTGGTTCCATCCTTGGCCAGCCGCTCCTGATAGGCGCGACTGCGGCCCATAATGACCGGGTCGGCGGCCTCCAGGTGGCTGGGATTTGAGGCCAGATGGAGATGCACGGTCCTGCCCGGCGCGGTGAGAAACTCTCCAGTCGCTCCAATGTGGTACTTGACGTCTCCACCGCCCAGGGTGCTGCGCGGGTCTACGTCCTCGAATTTCGTGAAGATCTCGCGGGAGGCTCGGCCGACGATGTTGACCATGACGTTGAGGCGGCCGCGATGACTCATCGCAAAAATCGAGCGGTTGACGCCACCCTCGGCGGCGGTGGTGAAAAGCTGATCCAGGAAAGGGATGAGGACGGTAAGGCCTTCGAGAGAGAAGCGCTTGGTGCCGGGATAGCGCTGCTGGATCACCTGCTCGAAAATGTCCGCGCGGATGAGGCCGGAGAGAATCCGATTGGGTGTGAGGAGGGATGGGGTGGAGACGGCCGAGCTATCTTCAAGACGCTCCTGGATCCAGACGCGCCGTTCCAGGGAGGGGATGTGCATGAACTCGGCACCAATGGAAGAGCAGTAGATGCGGCGAGCTTCCCGAGTGTCAGTGGACTCTTCCTCGAGAGGTTGGGAGACGGGGAAGGACTGGGGTGGAAGGAACTGCCCGAGCGGGTCGAGAGAAGCCTGGAGATAGCCCCAGCGGCGAAAGATGTCAAAGGTCGATTCTCGTGAAGTAGAAGGCATGCACTTCTAGAATGGCATGGGAGCGCTTTTCGGGGCGAGTGGGATCTTGTGATCTCTATCACAGACGGGCCTCCCGCGCCGGCATCAGGATGAAGTTGTCGGAGATTTTGCGATGCACTCGAAGGGAATTCCCGAGGAGGTGCAGGGAGCGTATCCGAGCTTCTATACCTGCACCGGACCGTGCGCTGGATATCGAAGCAGGTTATCTTGTCCTCCGCTATTGGTCCTGGCGACCTTGGCCAAGGAGAAGGAAGACATTGTTCGCTGCTTGGAGAAAAAGAACACGATCTGGAGCAGCGATGTGCTGGGAATGATCTTCAGCCGGTGAACTTGCTGTCGGCAGGACGGTGACTACCGGTCGCTGAAGCTCTATTCGGGGCTCTCTTGGGAGAAAGGGTCTCAGGATAGAGAGATTGCCGCTCGAGGTCCCTCTCGAGCGGCAATCGAATTTAACAGAAGCCACCGGCCTCGGGGCGCCATCCAGGGCTCCCCGAAGCAGGATTGGGAGGGAGCGGAATTGATCGCTCTTGTGACGGAGAGCAGGCATCAGCTTTCGAACTCGTCGATTCAGAGCGCAAGGTAGCACGCCTCGCAGAGGCTGTTGACGAAGCCTGAGCTCGTGGGCAATCCTCTGCCTGTGAATGGTTGGGCGGCGCTCGCCGTCCAGGCTTCAGGAAGATGTGCGAGACGGCGCGGGATGCGGTCTCTCACAGTAGAGGCCCTCGAGACGATCCGGGTCAACCAGCGTAATGAAACGGTGGTTGAGGCGGATCAGGCCTTCGCGGCGAAATTGAGCAATCAGACGGCAGACGGTTTCGCGGGAAAGGCCCGACATGCTGCCGAGCTCTTCGTGGGTGACGTGGGCTGGGAAGCTCACGGGCAGGTGATCGCGGGAGCGTGTGTCGCCAGGCTGGTGCGCCTGGGTCCAATCCAGCAGGGCGCAGGCCAGCTTGCCAGCGGCGGACGTGGATAAGGCGAGGCGACGGGCTGCGAGGACAGCGCAACTGAAGTCGCGCGCCAGCGCCTGCATGGATAATTGGCTGACCTGAGAGTCAGAGTCCATGATGCTGAGGAACTCCTCGCGAGGGATGGACATGACGGTGCAGGGGCCAAGGGCCTGCGCCGTTACGGAGTAGACCGAGCTCCCAAGCACCGCTTCCAGGCCGAGAATTTCCAGGGAGTTGGCGGTGCGGAGGATGAGCAGACGTCCTTCCGAAGAAGAGGTGAGCTGTTTGGCCTGGCCGGTACAGAGAAGAAAAACGTGATCGGCGGGATACCCCTCCTGCAGAATGATATCGTTGGCCGCGAGGGAGATGCACTCACCCAGGGTGCGCAAGCGGCGCAGGGCCTGCGGAGAAAACGGGCACAGAGCCTGCGGACGGAGGGTGCAGTTGGCGGTGTTGACGCAGGTACGCCGGAGAATGGCAGACCTCCTTACCCATTTCGGGGACAGCCGGGAACAGCTACGTGCTGAAAGTACAGCCGAATTCCAGGTGGTACGGAGAATCGCTAGCCAGTGATGCGTAAAAGAATGGCACAGAATCGGCGGCTTAAGCAACCGTCGCCCCTTTTCCAATGCAAGATAAGCCTGACGGGGAGAACTCTCCTTCCAGCCGCAGTTCGAACGGATTGGAGCTATCGTGCGTCTTGGCCTCCGGCAATGCGAAGGGCCGCCGGCTTTGGGAAGCTTTCCAGCAGAAGCCGGGCGGTAAAGACCTTGGTCGCGAGCCTGAGCATGCGCACGCCGTGAGTTAAGCGCGGGGTCCGGCAGGTAAAGAGACTGGGTATGGAATATCATTCGATACTAGGGGTCGCATCGTTTCATGCTCCAGAGTTCTGCTGAATCGTCCACAATAGCTTTGGCCGGGGAATCGCCGTTGATTCTGCTTGCTGCAGGGAGAGAAACGGCAGCGAGCGCGGCCAGAGGAGAGTTCTTCGGATGGGTTTGACGATTCTGCTGGTGGGAGCTGTCTTTGCATCTCTTGCACTCGGAGTGCTTTTGGCATATGGAATCTGCCTGGCAATCTTCCGAGCTTTTGATGTTCATGTTCAGTCCACATCGCGGCGTGAACTGGCGGCGGCCGTCAGTGTCAACGCTAACCGTTAGTGCATTTTCGTCGCGGATGGAGGGGGCGCCGAGGCTTCGACGGGCGTTTTCCCCCAATGAAAACGCCCCTGCCAGCCTGATCTGGATCCCCAGCAACACGAAAAGTGCTGCAGAAGTTGGTTCAAAGCGACGACGGGGCAAGGAGCGTGGTCTCACGAGTTCCAAGGCTGTCTTCGCCAGCGCCTAGATGATCTTCCTCTGAGCACTGCATTGCAGGTGCAGGGGCCAAGCTCTCCGGCCGGGGCGGCCGGTCGAACCTGGCTAAGGATTCCGCACACCGGGAGCGTGATGCGTCTCCTATGGCTTAGGGCTGAGGAGATGCGCTGCCGAGCGGCTGGCTTGGAGGAACGGTTGGCGTCTTGCTTGTGGCCGCCGCCTTAGCCGCTTGAGACTGCTCCTGCCGTACCTTGGTGTCCAGTTCTTTCAACTTTGCTTTTTGTTGAGCAGCCCGCGCCTGCTGCATCTGCAGAAGCTCTTGCTCTACCATCTCAGGAGTCAAAACCCGGGTGGGCGCAGCGCCGGCTCCAGCCGTGGTTGCAGGCTGTGGCTGGGACTTCGAGGCCAGCGCCGGGGCATTCTTCAGCGGTGTGGCGGAGGCGCTCTTCGGAGTTGCGCCGGGTCCTGCGGTGGGCATGGCGCGAGACAGGAAGGAGGGTACGGGGGGCTTCGCAATGCCACCGCCGAGCGAGTTGGCGGTGGCCGGGGAACCCGAGCCCGGCTTCGCTGGTGGAGGCACCGGCGACTCTGAATCCTTGCTCTCATCGTACATGGCATAGGCCGAAGAGGTCGGGCTGGGTAGTTCGGGCCCTCCGTTGTCGGGAGTCAAAATGAGCTGAGGCGGATGGTGGGCGTCGCCTGCCAGGATCATGACATTCGCTCCCGCGCCGTCCAGCAGGGTGCTCAGTACATTGGAGATGGAGGCCGGACCGTAGTCCCCGAAGACCCGCTGTTCCTGAACTCCCCCCGTGATCTGGAGACCGGTCTGCTGGGAGATAGTGCGCAGAATCTGGTTGAGGCTGGAGTTTTGAGCCCTCACTTCGAGCTGGCCGTTGGCATAGAGAACCTGGGCCCGATGCGGCAGTTGAGCGGCGGAGCCGGTAGCCGGAGCGGAGCTGGCTGGGGGGGGCGGGATGAGGCCGGCGGTTGGTGGGTTCGCCGGCAAAGCTTGCGCGTGTATGGGGACCGATCCCGCGGTCCAGGCCAGCATCGGCACGAGCCAGCCGGCGATCACAGGAGCCAAAAGACGATGAGAACGGATTTGCACCACCCTTCTTTTGGGACGCCGCCGTCGATGGGAAGTTAGCTTCACAGCATCAGGATAGCCTCAAACTCACACTTATGATCGTTTCCGCGGGGATAAGCGGCAGACCGGCTCCGGCTCCGGCCCCGGCGTCTCCCCCTGTGGAGACCCCTTCACTCCCTGGGCCCTGGCCCGGCCCCTGGTGTTACCCGGCAGGATAGGGTGATTGGGGCTTCATCGCGCGATGGACTTGCTTGCCCGGTCTTCGTAAGCTGGACAGGACTGGTGTTAGGGTGTTCGCATAGGTTGTTGCAAGGCTTCCAAGCAGAAGGTTTCCATACAGGGGTGAGCCAGTGAGCGAAGGGAAGAGAGTCTGCCGTCTAGAGGCCGGAATGCTGTCGGGCGCGTTCCTATTGGCGGCGATGACAGCGTGTCCAAGCGGCTTCCATGCCCAGACATGTACGACTCAGGCCAAGATGACCCCGCAGCTCCGTAGCAGCCTGAGTGGGGCGGCCAGCGGATTTGCAGAGGCGGTGCAGAGGGACGATGTTGCCCAGGTGCAGGCGAAGACGATCGCTGAGTTTGCCAGCGGCCCGGCCTTCGCTCCAACGGCCAACCTGGTGCGGGAGACCTCTTCCAGACTGCAAGGGGAAGCTCTGGAGGTGACGCAGATCTACGAACTCGACTCCAATCTGGCAGCCTCCAAGTCAGCCACCGTCACCAACTTCAATTGCCCACTGGCGGCAACCACCTCGGAGGTGGACTTTTCGATTCCAGACCTGCCCCCGGGGATCTATGGATTTGCCATGGTGGAGGCCAGAGGGGATCGTCCCTGGCTGCTTTCCTTCCTATTTCAGCAGGATAGCGGGCAGTGGGATCTGGCTGGCTTTTATCCTCGAGCACGGCTTGCGGATGGCCACGATGGGCTGTGGTACTGGCGGTCCGCGCGCAAATATGCCAACGCGGATGAGCTTTGGTTGGCATGGCTCTTCTATGGGGAGGCTGATACCCTGTTGCGGCCGGCGAACTTTGTCACCAGCACCGACCTGGACCGTCTGCGTTCGGAGCGGTGGTCAGCCGCGCCACCGGATCTGATTGGCGGGGTCAGCCCGGATCATCCCCTGGTGTTGAAGGACAGTGGGGCCCAGGGAGTATCTGCAACCTATCGCTTCTCCGGTCTTTCGGCGGAGGGCTCCGAGGACGGGAAACATTTGAATCTGATCCTCCATTTGATTGGTGATGGCACGGCCTCGGGAGCTGGGGCGGAGGCGCGTAGCAGGGCGGCTGCGCGGGCGATGATTGACGCGCATATGGAGCTCCGCCAGGCGTTTTACAGCGTCTGGGTTTTTACCATGCCACCAGGGTCGGGTGGCGCAGCAGCTGGCGTGCCAGGCTCCCAGCCACTGGTCACCGAGGAGATTGTGTCGAATCTTCCTTAGATTCATCGTCGATTCCAAGGCAGGGTTGACGGTTCGCCACAGAAGTGGGGTATGGTTATTCCCAGAGCTTAAGCAGATCCAGGGGTCCAATTTTGCGACGCGGTGGCGCTTCCAGGCTGCGCTCCAACCCCTGAATTCAGTCTCTTCATCGGGAAGAGAGCGGCGGAGACAAGTTTTATGGCAAGCTTCCATAAGCCTTTGGTGCAGGCTATCCGCGAACGGAGGTCGACGCCGAGTTTTGCGGCAGAGCCAATCCCGCCCAGAGACCTATGGCAGATCATCGATGCCGGTCTGAAGGCGCCCAGTGGATATAACCTTCAGCCATGGCGCTTTGTTGTGGTTCAGAACGCGGAGCAGCGCAAGCGGCTGCGCGCGGCCAGCTACAACCAGGCCAAGGTGGAGGAGGCTTCCGCCGTGATCGTTTGCTGTGGGGATCGCGATGGCTGGCGAAGAGACCTGGAGGAGATGATTCGTATGGGGAGCGCGGCCGGCATGCCGGAGATCTACGCCGCGCAGGCCGCCACCAATGTACCCGAGTATCTTTCCAGCTTTTCCCCGGAAGAGATGGCGGGTTGGCTGAATAAACAGGTATCCATCGCCGCGACCACCATGATGTGGATGGCTGAGGTCCTGGGCTACGACACGGCCATGATGGAGGGCTTTGAGCAACAGAGGGTCTGTGAGACGCTGCGTCTGCCCATGAGCTATTGGGTGGTTTCCCTGTTAGCGATCGGTCATCTCAAGGGAGCGGACAAGTTCAACGGAGGACGCTTCGATCCAGCGCACACTGTGTTCAGTGAAGAGTACGGAAGACCGTTCCGATAATCTCATGAGCTCTTCATCGATATCCGGTGCGAGCAGCAGCGCAGTTCGAACTCGTGCGTATCCTGATCGGCCCATCGCCGGGGTCGGATCGGTCGTGCTGCGCAGGGTGGAGGGGTGCCGCGAGGTCCTGCTGGTGCGGCGTGGCGGCGAGCCGATGGCCGGCTCCTGGAGCCTCCCCGGTGGAGCGATCGAGCTGGGTGAAACTGCCCGCGAGGGTTGTATTCGGGAGACGCTGGAGGAGACCGGGCTCAGGGTAGAGCCGATCGCCGCCGTGGAGACCTTTGACATCATCCACCACGACCCCGAGGGTCGGGTACAGTATCACTATCTGATCATCGACTTTCTTTGCCGCCTCCGTTGCGAAGAATCTGAAGCGGTACCGCGGCCGGGCAGCGACGCTAGCGGGGCAGTGTGGGCCGATGTGCATCGAGTCCTGGAAGACGGGGACTTCGCATTGTCGGCGCGCGCCTGTACAGTGATACGCAGAGCTTTAGACTTGGATGAGGACCGCGCATGAAAACGCTAAGGCGAGTGCTGGTGCTTTTGGTTCTGGTGGCTTTGATGCTTGCGGCAGCGTTCTATCAGCGCCCGTTATGGATCATGCGGCAGGGAGTTCATTTCGGAATGTTTCTGCATCGGGTGCAAAGCAACTATGTCATGTTGCCCGAAGGCCGCGTTCACTACTATGAGGCTGAGTCGCGTATCCCGGGGGGAGGCATCCCGTTGGTGCTCGTCCATGGGCTGGGCGACGAGGATGAGAGCTGGGCCCCGATGTTGGTGCGCCTGAAGCGTGCCGGTTTCCACGTCTATGCCCCGGATCTGCTCGGCTACGGCCGCTCGCCCAAGCCCGGCGACAGCGACTATTCCATCGTCACCGAGGAGCAGTTCGTGGCTGACTTCATTCAGGCGATCGGTCTGCAGCGGCCCGACGTTGGCGGCTGGTCCATGGGCGGATGGATCGTCTTGAAACTGGCGCTGGATCATCCCGAAATCGTCAATCGGGTGGTAGTGTATGACAGCGCCGGAATCAACTTCCAGCCAGGCGGGGGAGACCAGATCTTCCATCCCACCGACGCAGCGCAGATGCAGCATCTGGCCGACGTGATGGAGCCGGAGGCCAAGCCGCTGCCGGGATTCGTTCAGCGGGCGGCGTTGCGCCGATTTCAACAAGAGCAGTGGGTGATTGACCGAAGCCTGGCTTCCATGAAGACCGGAAAAGACTTGTTGGACACGCGGCTAGGCGACCTGACAGAGCCTCTGCTGATCGTATGGGGAGGGGTGGATGATCTGATTCCGCTATCGGCGGGTGAAAGGATGCACGCTTTGGATCCGAGCTCCGAGCTGGATATTCTTTCCGGCTGCGGTCACCTGACGCCGAAGACCTGCCCGGACCGGGCGGCTGCGGTCACCGTGGACTTTCTCAAGGAGAATCCGGCCCCGGTCGGCGGAACATACACCCTGAGCAAATTGCACTGAAGAGAAGTTGCGAATGCGGAGCGCGATTGAGAGGGCCGGTAGGTTTCTGCCTACTTCGTGCTCTTGGCGGGCGCCTTCGCTCCCCATTCGTACGCTCCCGTCTGCGGCAGGCCGATGTGCTGGAGGATGCGATGGACGTAGTTCTTGGTGATATCGGCCACTGTCTGAGGTTGGTTGTAGAACGAGGGAACGACGGGGAAGATGGTGGCCCCGGCCTGGGTTGCGGACAGCATATTTTGCAGGTGGATCAGGCTGAGTGGCGTCTCACGCACGCAGAGCACCAGGCGGCGGCGCTCCTTCAGGCAGACGTCGGCGGCGCGTTCGATAAGGTTGCTTGCCATGCCGTGGCAGATGCCGGCTAGTGTTCCCATGGAGCAAGGCAGCACCAGCATCGCATCCACTGGATAGGAGCCGGAGGCGATGGATGCTCCGATATCCTCGTGCGCCAGCAGCGAGACCTTGGTCGAGCGCGCGCCGACGAGCTGCTCGACGAGCGTGTGGCGGCCGCCGGCTCCGGTCTCTTCCGCCAGTACGCGCAACGCGCTGGGCGAGACAACCAGATGGATGCGGCCGACGCGCGGATCGGCTTCCAGGGTCCGCAACATCTCCACGGCAAGAACCGAGCCGCTGGCGCCAGTGACCGCCAGGACAATCGTCCGTTGGGGCGGATCTGATTTGTCGGCTGGCTCCTTGGCGCTGCGGGTGGAGGTTTTGAGGTTCATCGCTCTCTATTTTCGCGCAGAAAGCCGATGCGTGGCACGCAGCCCTGGGGAAACGGGCGCACGACACAGGAGTGAGTGTTTTGGAACGGCGGGGGATTTTGCGGTTGATCTTACGGATATTACAGCCGTAAGATAGCAACATGGACAACACACCGCCTC
>JAJYZE010000280.1 GCA_021800195.1 Acidobacteriota bacterium | reverse complement strand
GGAACTCTGCCCGACGGTGATCGCCGCTACGCAGGGATAGACTTTTCCCTTCCATCGGTCCGGTGAGATCCGTCCCAGGGGCGGCGCAAGCAGGCTCCGAGCGGGCACCCGGCGGCTTGGCTGCCGGGCGCGCCAGGCCCCGGCACCCCGCATGGCCACAGTTTGTGCTCTCCGCCGGGGATGGATATAGCCGAGGAAACGCTGCCTGAGGACCGCTGGAGGTTGCGTCAGAGAGGCAGGAGAGCCCGGCTTCTCGATATTCGAACGGCACAAGTTCGGCAGTAACCCTTATTCTGTCGTATAGTAAAAAGGACCAACTTGGTCGGATATGTGCTTCGATGAATGTTCTGGCATTGAGTGATGCGGCGGTTGGCAGCTCGGGGGTGGTGGAACGGATCGAGCTTCCCGAGGAGGTCAGTCATTACCTTGCGCATCTCGGATTTCTTCCCGGAACCAGCGTTGAGATCCTGCGCCACGCGCCTGCCGGAGATCCTCGCGTCTACCGCATTGACGGAGTTGAAGTCGGTCTTCGCAATGAAACCGCCCGGCATATCTTTGTAAAGCTTGCGTCTGAACCTCGGGAGGAGGCTGCATGAGCTGCCACACCGCCGTTGCCGCGCCGATCGAGGAGATTGCCCCATCGACCCCCGGAGGCTCGTCTCGGCTGCGCACGGTGGCCCTGGTTGGACCGCCAAACTGTGGCAAGTCAACCCTGTTCAACCGGCTGACGGGCATGCGGCAGAAGGTAGCCAACTATCCCGGAGTGACGGTGGAACACCACTCGGGCAAGATGAAGGGGATTGGGCGCAATGACCTTACGCTGATTGATCTGCCCGGCATCTACACCCTGGCCACCTACTCCGAGGATGCACGCGTCGCCGTGGATGTGCTGACGGGCAAGATGCCGGGGGTGCCCAAGCCCGACTGCATTTTGCTGATCCTGGATGTGACGCATCTGAACCGGCAACTGATGCTGGCCGCTCCGGTCTTCTCCATGGGCCTGCCGACGCTGGTTTTGTTGAATATGGCGGATCAGTTGGAGGCGCGCGGGGGCAAGATCGATCCGCTGGGACTGGCGCGCGAGCTGGGGCATCCGGTGGCTTTGATCAGTGCGGCGCAGGGCAAAGGACTGGACACGATCCCTGAGTTTCTACTGCGCGCCAGCCTGAAGCTGGACAGTGGGCTGCGGCCGGTGCAGTTACCGGTGCTGCAAAGCGCCGCCTCCTGCCGGAACTGGGCGACCCAGGTCACCGGCCGCACCAAGTATCAGACACCGGCGGCATCCCTGTGGACGCGCCGGCTGGACAGTCTTCTGTTGCACCGCATCTTCGGACCGATCTTCTTTCTGGCCGTGGTGGTGGCAGTGTTTCAGGTGGTCTTCACCCTGGGCCAGCCCCTGAGCGATGGGCTGGGAACTGTGCTGACCAGCGTCGGCACCCGGGGGGCGCTGCTGCTGCCGGACAACTGGCTGCGCATCATGCTGCGCGATGGGTTGTGGAACGGCGTGCAGTCGGTGCTGGTATTTCTGCCCCAGATTCTTCTGCTCTTCCTGTTCATCGGCGTGCTGGAGGACTCTGGGTATCTGGCCCGGGCGGCGCTAATCGCCGACCGTGTGATGCGGTCCATCGGCCTGAACGGCAAGGCCTTTATACCGTTGCTCTCCGCCTACGCCTGCGCCGTGCCGGCCATCATGGCCACCCGCACCATTGAGAACAAGCGCGAGCGATTGGCGACGATCTTGATCGCGCCGTTCATGACCTGCTCCGCACGGCTGCCCATCTACACGCTGATCATCGCGGCCTTCATCCCCGATCACCGCTTCCTGGGCGGAATATTGGGGCTGCGCGCGCTGACCATGCTGGGGCTGTATGGGATTGGATTTCTGGCGGCCCTTCTTACCGCGAGGATGCTGAACTCCTCGGTGATGAAGGCCTCCCATGCTCCCTTCATTCTGGAGCTGCCCCAGTACCGCTGGCCAACGTTCAAGTCGCTGGGCTTCCGGCTCTATGACCGCGGCAAACTCTTCCTGCAGAAGGCCGGTACCGTAATCCTGGGTGTCACCTTCCTGGTCTGGGTCTTCAGCGTGCTGCCGATTCATGGAGGGCAGTTCTCCAATCTCTCCCAGAGTGTCATCGCCCACCTGGGCCGCGCGATCGAGCCGGTGCTTCGCCCCTTGGGATTCAACTGGAAGATCGGCGTGGGACTGCTCAGCTCGGTGGTAGCCCGCGAGGTGATTGTGGGAACGCTGGGCACCCTGTACGGTGTGGATCCTGCCACTCACGCGCTGGGGCTGCAGGCTGCCCTGCGGCATGATCTTGCCCTGGGTGGCGCCCTCGCCCTGGTGGTGTTCTTTGCCTTTGCGATGCAGTGTACCTCGACGCTGATCGTGGTGCGGCGCGAGACCAATAGCTGGAAGCTGCCCGCCTTGCAGTTCGCCTACATGACCACGGTGGCTTACGTGGCGGCGCTGCTGGCCAACCAGTTGATCACGCATCTGCTGTGAAGCTCCAAGCTGCGCCCGGCTGGGCCGGCGCCGCGGCAGCCGTCTGCTGTCCTTCTCGCAGGCTGACGGCTCGGCGGAGAGCCGTGGCTCTCCGCCGAGGTTCTCTGGCGACAGGATGCGGCGATCGAGGGGTTTATGCGTTGTTCGATGCTGCCGGAATGAACTGCTGGATTTGCGGATCAACGGTCTTGCTCAGCTCACCCATGGCAGCGTTCATCACGCCCTCCCACGACTCCCAGGTGGCCAGACGCTCCGCGTAAGCCGCGCGCGGGGCAAAATCGAGGTGCCGAAGCCGAGCCGCAGCGGCGGATTGTCCGCATCCACCAACTGGAGAATCGCCGCTGCGGTCGCGTTCGGGTCTCCGCGCTCCGTGCCGGCAAGCGCCGTGAGAAACTGCTTGCGCAGCTCGTCGTAGGGCGGCAGCATATCGGCCATCTGCCCGGATCGATCAAAGCCGGTAGCGTAGGCTCCGGGTTCAACCAGCGTGACCTTGATACCGAAGGCTTTGACCTCCTGCGCCAGCGCCTCGTGCATCGCCCCCGCTGCCCACTTTGGTGGCGCTGTAGAAGCCGACGATCGGCAGCGAGGTGATGCCCAGACCGCTGGAGACGCCCAGAATGTGGCCCCTACCCTGTTTGCGCAGCAGAGGCAGCGCCGCGCGAATGACGCGGACCATGCCCAGGTAGTTGGCATCAAAGACGTTGCGAATCGTAGCCGGAGTCGCCACCTCAGCAACACGCCGACCGTTGGCGGATGCGGAGATGCAAGAACCTCCCGAGGCTCCGCCTTCAGCGTTCCCCCCAGTGCAACTTGGAACGGAGAACGTTGAAGAAGCCGTTGGGATGAAGACCCAGCAGGTGAACTTTGCGGTTGGAACGGCGGCAGAGGATGCGATCGTTCAACGCTACTTGCACAGCCTCCTGCCCATCGACGGTCAGGTACATCTCCTGCGGGACCACGTCCACCACCACCACCACTTCGGTGTCGCCAGGGAAGACAATGGGACGGATGGTGAGCAGGTGGGGACAGATGGCCGAGAGGATCATGGCATTCACGTTCGGCGTCAGAATGGGTCCATTGGCCGCCAGGTTGTAGGCTGTGGACCCGGTGGGCGTAGAGACGATCACGCCATCGGCGCGAAAACGGGCAACGAACTGGCCGTCGAGTTCGATGGCAAACTCACCCATGCGGGCGATGGCTCCCTTGGAGAGGACCACATCGTTGAGCGCTTCCCACTCGCGAACTAACTCTCCCTTGCGCAAGAGTTGGGCATGCATCAGCCTGTGGGTATCGACAAAAGCCTTATCGGCCATCCATGCGTCCAGAGTGTCATAGAGGTCGGCCATCGGCACCTCGGTGAGGAAGCCGAGCGAGCCAAGGTTGACCGCAAGAATGGGCGTTGCGGTGAGAGCAAAGGCGCGAGCCGCGGAGAGCAGGGTACCATCCCCTCCCAGGCAGATGACCAGCACCGGCGCGTGAGAGGCCAGCTCCGAGCGAGGGACAGCGGAGCCGCTGAGGCCGACATAAGCGGCACTGTCCGGTTCCAGGACGGGAGTAAAACCCCGGCCCCTGAGCCAGGCGATGAGTTCGGTGAGGATGAACTCCAACTCTGGCTTCTGCGGCTTGGAGATGATCGCTACCTTGGGCATGATGAGTTGAGTGTACCGCGCCAACCCCGGCAGACTTCTGCCGCCAGTCAGCGGCTGGAGCGCAAAAGGAAGGCGTCAGATGCGCATCCCGGCTCAAGCGTCGGGCCTCATCTCGATCCCGCCGGCCCTACTCCGATCCGGGAGCACCCGGCGGGGCCTGGTCTCCGGCGGTAGCTGCAGGAGACCCCTGCGGAGTCGCCGCCGGCGTCTGCGCCGGGGAGGTTGCAGGAACGGGAGCCACCGGGGGTGCGGTATGAGCAGGCGGTGCAGGCGCCCGCCCCACAACCGGCGCAGAGGCT
>JAJYZE010000279.1 GCA_021800195.1 Acidobacteriota bacterium | reverse complement strand
GGCTTCCAGAGCGGAGCCCGAGTGATGATCCTGGCGCCGCGTTCGGCAGTGGTGATGCGAGGCTCCCTGGCCTGCGTCTACGCCCTGGATAGCCATGGCCTGGCACAACTGCGATACGTCACCTTGGGCAACCAGCATGGGGATCAATTGGAGATTCTCTCCGGGCTCTCCGGCGGGGAGGATCTAGTGAATGATCCGGGGGAACGGGATCTCTCGGGAGCGCGGATTGAGGGTCAGCCATGAAAGAGCCCGGGAAAGACAATTTGCTAAGACACCGGCAACTCGGTCCAGCGGGCCATCTGGCCCACGCCTTTCTGGACTCCAAGTTGACTCCGCTGATTATCCTGGCATCGCTCGTCCTGGGTATCTTCGCGGTGGTGGCGATTCCGCGCGAGGAAGACCCCCAGATCCTGGTGCCGATGCTGGATGTGATGACCGCGATGCCGGGCAGCTCTCCACAGGAGGTGGAACAGCGGGTCACCAACCCGATTGAAGCTCTCATGCACCAGATCCCAGGAGTGGAGTATGTGTACTCCATCTCCAGCCCGGGGCAGAGCCTGGTGATCGTGCGCTTCCTGGTAGGGACGCCAGAGGGTGATGCTCTGGTGAAGGTTTACAACAAGCTCTACGCGAATGAGGACCGGATCCCGGCGGGCGTTTCGCCACCGCTGGTGAAGGTACACTCCATCGATGATGTGCCGATTCTTTCGCTCACCTTATGGGGCTCTCACTACAACGGCTATCAGCTGCGCCAGATGGCTGATGAGGTGGAGCACACCATCCGCGAGATCCCGGACGTCTCTGAAACCACAGTGATCGGAGGTCAACCACGCGCGATGCGCGTCGTTCTGGACAGCACGAAGCTGGCCGCATTTGGCATCTCTCCCGATGTGGTAGTCCAACGCTTGAGGAGCGCCAATGCCCGCACTCAAGCCGGAGAGTTCGCCGAGGGAAATCAGGAGATTCAGGTCGACGCGGGCAATGTGTTTCGAAATACCGAAGACCTTGCGGGGGTTGTGGTTGGGGTTGACGGAGGGCGTCCGATCTATCTCCGTGATGTCGCCGAGAAGATCGTTGATGGGCCGGCCGATTCCACGGACTACGTCCTTTTTGGCAATACGGTGCTGAGCGCCCACGGTTCACCAGCCCAAGAGTATCCCGCGGTGACCATCGCCATCGCCAAGCGCAAGGGGTCCAACGCCACAGACGTTGCCAACGCGGTATTGAAGCGAATCTCCTCAATGCGTGGGATTACTTTGCCCGCCGATGTCACCGTTACGACGACCCGAAACTATGGAGAAACGGCGGAGCAGAAGTCCAACACGCTTCTGGAACATCTGTCGTTGGCCACCGTCTCCGTGACGATCCTTGTGGCGCTTTTTCTCGGCTGGAGAGAGTCCGGAGTGGTGCTGTTGGCGGTCCCTGTGACCCTGGCGCTGACATTGGCAGTCTTCTATGTGCTGGGATACACCCTGAATCGAGTCACGCTGTTTGCCTTGATCTTCAGCATCGGAATCCTGGTGGATGACGCCATTGTGGTGGTGGAGAATATCGTCCGCCACCTGCGTTTGACCCGAGGCAGCCGGTGCCCGCCGGGCGAAACGGCCGTGATCGCCGTAGCGGAGGTGGGCAATCCTACCATCCTGGCGACCTTTACCGTGATCGCAGCGATTCTTCCCATGGCCATGGTGCGCGGCCTGATGGGCCCCTACATGCGGCCCATCCCGGTGGGAGCTTCGTTCGCCATGTTGTTCTCGTTGATGGTGGCCTTCGTGGTCTCTCCCTGGGCAGCGATACGGCTGCTGGGGAGCAAGCACCTGGAAGGAGCGCATACCTTCGAGGAGGAGAAGGAAGGCTGGCTGGTGAGAGTATACCGGCGGTCCATGCACCCTCTGATCTACAAGGCCAAGACCCGCTGGCTCTTCCTTGGCACGCTGGTTGTTCTGCTGCTGGCCTCCATCGCTCTGGTGCCGCTGAAGATGGTGCTGGTGAAGATGCTCCCGTTCGATAACAAGAGCGAGTTTCAGGTCATCATCAACATGCCGGATGGAACGCCGCTGGAGCAGACCACGCGAGTGGCGCAGGCGCTGGGTTCCTGCCTGAGCCGGCAAAATGATGTGCTCAACTATCAGATCTATGCGGGAACCTCCGGGCCATATAACTTCAACGGACTGGTTCGGCACTACTATATGCGACGTCAGCCCAATCAGGCGGACATTCAAGTGAACCTGCTGCCGCCAGAGGAGCGAAGCCTGCAGAGCCACGCCATCGCAAAGCAATTGCGTCCTCTACTGGACCAGATAGGGAGCCGTTTCGGAGCCCGCATCCAGGTGGCCGAGGTGCCTCCCGGCCCGCCCGTCTTACAGACTTTGGTAGCCGAAATCTATGGTCCCAGCCTGCAGGGCCAGGTGGCAATCGCTCGCCAGGTGAAGCAGATCTTCCAAGACACCAACGGGGTTGTGGATACGGATTGGTACATGCAGGATCCCCAACAGCGATTGGTGATGCGTGTGGATGAGGCCAAGGCGGCGCTGCATGGGGTCCCCGTGGCCGAGGTCGCACAGACCCTGCAATTGGCGGTATCTGGCCAGGACGCCGGTCTGTTGCACTCCCCCCATGCCCGCGAGGCAGTTCCGACGGTGGTGGAGATGGCTCGTCCGGACCGCTCCTCCGAGGACGCGCTGGAGAACATCAAACTGAGTGGCGCCGGCGGTGGAATGGTATCGCTGCGGGAGTTGGTGGATGTTGAACACACCACGATTCAACCGGATATCTACCATAAAGACCTGAAAAGAGTGGTTTATGTAACAGGCGATGTGGCAGGAGCGGAAGAGAGCCCAGTCTACGCGATTCTGAAGATGAACCGGGCACTGGACAAGCTGCGGCTCCCGGATGGATCCACTTTGACACGCTATAACGCCGTAGAGCCAGAGTCAACCGATCAATACTCGATGAAGTGGGATGGTGAGTGGCAGATCACGATCGAGGTCTTTCGTGATCTTGGGCTTGCCTTTGCCGCGGTTCTGGTCCTGATCTACATCCTAGTGGTAGGTTGGTTCCGATCCTTCATGACGCCGCTGGTCATCATGGTTCCCATACCGCTAACGCTGGTTGGAATCTTCGCCGCGCATGCCATGCTCGGAGCGTTTTTTACCGCGACCTCGATGATCGGTTTCATTGCCGGCGCGGGCATCATCGTTCGCAACTCCATCCTTGTGGTGGACTTCATTGAACTGCGCCTCAAGGAGGGTATGCCGCTGGCGGAAGCAGTCATAGATGCTGGAGCCGTCCGGCTTCGCCCAGTGCTGCTAACTGCTGCCGGCGTCGTTGTGGGAGCGGCCGCCATTTTGAGTGATCCCATCTTTCAGGGCCTGGCAATTTCGCTGATCGCGGGTGGAGTTGCATCCACCTTCTTATCCTGGCCTGCCATCCCAGTCCTGTACTACCTCTTGCATCGGGAGCAGGAAGCGGTCAAGCATCCATCCCACGTCTCGGAGCCGGAAACGGCAAACTAGAAGGAAGGAGCTAACATCTAGCATAGAGTGAGTCTTTGAGGCGGAATGACTGCGTCCCGGGATGTTTCATCCAGCCCCTAGGCTAGCCTCCGCAGCGAAGGAAACTTCCACCTCGACGACGAGATTCACAGCGGACTCTCCGGCAAATAGATCTGCTGGAGGCAGGGAGGGCTGAGCAGAAGCACTGAGGCGTTTCGCGATGGCGGTAAGGCAGGAGCCAAAACCGCCTGGACAAGCGAATCTCCAGAAGTCGTCCACCACGGGCTCAAGAACCAGAAGGTATCTGAGACTTGCTTAACTTCTGTCATCCTTCAAGGCGAGACAAACCCCAGCAATGCGTCGACAACGATCCAAGGGAGTATCGATGAGGCACACAAACCGGATCCACATAACCACTCTGTCCGCGGTCATTGCGCTGACCGCAGTTTCTTTGACCACCTGCCCCGCAACTCTCGCACAGACTTCGCATGATCTTGTTGCTCAGGAATTCCCGAATCAGTATGATCCAGGGAATCTGCCTGACAGCCGCATGGCGTCGTTGTATCCAAAACAATGGACGACGTACGCTTCAGCACCCGGAAGAAATGCCGTCTTTCCCCTTCCCGGCTCGGCCCCACGGGAGTTGAGGGATGGCGTGAAATGGGCCTTCGCCGGGGCCGGCGCCATTTCGCTTGACGGACCGCCCCTCGGCGGAGACTTCAAGACTACGGCTTATACCATCGGTATGCCGGTAGGGGTCTCCGTCGTCAAGGGCATTGTCTATGCCGGAGATGACAACGGCTACACCTACGCCCTGAACGCCGCAACAGGAAAGATGATCTGGGCGCACTACGGCTGGAACATGAATATGAGCAATCCCCTGGTTGACGGCGGCCGCGTCTTCGTCTCTACGGGCAACGCCTACTTCAACTATGCCAAGACAATGGAGTATGTGAAGGGTAGACGAACAGTGCGGGGGCCGGGTCTGAACACGA
>JAJYZE010000278.1 GCA_021800195.1 Acidobacteriota bacterium | reverse complement strand
TTGCGCAGATTGCTCATGCTTCGCAACCGGAGCCGCAACATCGCTCTCCGGCCCCTCTCCTCCGCTTGGGTGTCCTGCAGAGCGGCGGCTTCAAGGGACGGCTTTCCCAGTAAAGCGCCTTACTCCACCATTTCGAGTACTACTCTTCCCGACCGGCTCGTGCCAACGGGCCGCGGTGAATGCGGTAACTAGCATAGCTGAGTCAGGATCTTTGCTTCCATGCCCGGTCTTACATAGCCGGTCTGCCCACTGTGTATCGGTCTCCGCACTCTCGGCGGCTTTCCACCAAGCTGACTCACCGAGCTTAATCGTGGTTGTCACGGCGTCGCTGTCGCTCAACATTCAACTCGCTTCAGGCCTCGCCTGCCCGGCAGACTTCTGTCCACGCTCCGCATCGTCAAGATCTCGATGGATGCAGCTAGCCACCGATATGCACCATGCTCCGCGAAGGTTTCAGAAACCCCGGCTCACCGATGTGGTGCCGGGCCTCCTTCCACTGGACGACCCTCCGAATCCAGCTAATCATCTCATCGTCAGTTGCGCCCCGAAGCATGAGTCCGATCAGGTCATGGTCCGATTGGCTGAATAGGCAGGTGCGCAGCTTGCCGTCGGAGGTGATCCGCACCCGGCTGCAGTGGCCGCAGAAGGCCTCGGAGACCGGCGCGATGATGCCGATCTCGCCCAGGCCATCATCAAACGTGAAGCGCCGGGCGGTCTCGGAGGCGTGATTGGCCGGCAGCGCCACAAGTGGCCGCACCGCGCTCAGGCGGGTGAGGATCTCGCGCATGGGCACCACCATCTCCCGAGACCAGGAGCGGCCCTCCTCCAAAGGCATGAACTCAATAAAGCGAACGATCACCTGTTCCCGGCGGGAGAACTCCGCAAAGGCCTCGATCTGCGAGTCGTTGAAGCCGCGCAGCAGAACGCAGTTCACTTTCACCGTGCCCAGGCCGGCGTCCTGCGCGGCGCGTATCCCGTCGCGCACGCGTTCAAAGCTCTTCGGAATCCGCGTGATGCGGGAAAAGGTCTCCGCATCCACCGCATCCATGCTGACCGTGATGCGGTTCAGGCCGGCCCGCTTCAGATCCTTGGCCATCGCCGCCAGCAGGTGCCCGTTGCTGGTAATGGCGATATCCAGCGGAGCGCTGGAGAACGCCGGCCGAAGGCGCGCGATCTCCCGGATCAGATCCAGCAATCCGTGGCGCAGCAGCGGCTCACCCCCGGTCAAACGCACCTTCTCCACCCCCAGCGAGACAAAGACCCGCACCATGCGCAGGTAAGAATCGATGGGAAGTTCGGTGAACTGAGCCCCCTCGCTACCGGTGCGGCAGTAGACGCAGCGATAGTTGCAGCGGTCGGTCACGGACAGGCGCAGGTCCGTCAGGGCGCGGCCATGTCCGTCGCGCAGGCGGAGATCGTCCGGCCCGGAGAAGTTCTTTGCCAGGCCGACGGTCTCCGCAGACAAGATACTCCTCAGCCTCGGCGCGGCCAGGGGCTCAGCCGGCGCGGCCTCCAGTGGGAGATCCGCCCGGCAGCCGGGGCTGGGGATCTCCGCAACCTCTTCCAAATCTTTCCGATGGACAGTACTGGACTGGGGGAAAGCCATGACTCAGATTACATCCTGGGGAGCAGGTGCGACGACCCGGCCTCTGCAGCCACTCCCCGCAAGCAAAGGACCAACTAGCTCCCCTGACTGCTCTCTTTCATTGGATTCCATGAACTGAATTCGGATTCCCCTGACCGGAGCTTGTTTTCCAGCCACTCGATATCTAGGTCCCAACCCCAAACTCGACATCCTGCATCTGATCGCCGGAGTGCGAGTACATGTCATAAGGCGTGCGCCGGTTGAACTTGTAGCGCTGATGGACCTCTCGGCCAATCACGATGCCCAGCGTCACCGCGGCCACTCCCGCTGTGATCCAGCCCAGGCTGCGCAGAAGACACACGCCTGTATCGTTCCCCTCCGAGCCGCGCCCTTCGCTCGATTCGCCGGTCTTGTCGTGCGTGCAAAAGGGCTTCATCGCTTGGATCATAACGCAACTCCTGTAGGCGTGTTATGAATGGTTGTCGGCAACCATGGTTCATCCTGACTCGGCGTCAACTCTGGAACTCGGGGAAGCGGCCGGCAGTTCATCCTTCGACCCCCGATCAAGCTTTGGCCGTAGACGGGGCCGCCGGAGCCGCTGCTGCCGGAGCCGCTGCTGCCGGAGCCGCTGCCGCTGCGTTCTTGGCGCTTTCCCCAGCGCCCGCCGCAGCGGAGACTGCGTCCGCCTTGCCCCCGTCGCCTTTGCCCTCGCCGCCGGAACTCTCTCCGCCGGATCCGGCCGGCCGCGGCGAGGTGTAGAGATCCTTGTACCAACCCCCGCCTTTGAAGGTGACCGCCGCGGCGGTGACAGTGCGCTGCAGCCGTCCGCCGCAGTGCGGACAGACGCTCAGCTCCGGGTCAGAGAACTTCTGGATCTTCTCCGTCAGGCGATGGCAGGAGGTGCATTCATACTCATAAAGCGGCATTGCGAATCCTTGCGGACCCTGCGGGGGCGGCTGCCGTGCACTATGCCGACCGAGGCGTCCTTCCTTCAGAATACAGACATGGTGCCCGCGGCGTGAAGTGTCCTGCTCTGCCCGGCGGCTCCGGGCGGCAGCCTGCCTGGCAAAACTGTTTGGGGCCAACCGGCGGACTTCACCGCGGTTTCCGGCATCTCGATCCGCGGCGCGATGCTGCCGCGCTGACCATGAGAACTCCCTCTGCCGGATGGTTCTTTGCCGGGCTGGGTTGCGCTTCTGCCCTGGCAGTCCTGCCAACTCAGGTCCAGACGGCCGGGGGGACCACGCCTGGCGTCTCCGCGGCCTCTGGACCGGCAAAGTTCTGGGAGAGACGCGGTTTCGGGAGAGACCCGCAGCCTATCCGCACGCATGCCGGCTGCTTCTGCCGCGTCCCATCGCCACAACCGTTGCTACGAGCCGGTAGCGCCTTTACCAGCCCTCAGCGCCGCTTCCACCACCGAGTGGACGTTGATCACACTCCACGGAGTCTGGACCAGATCTCCCGTCGTCTGGCCGGGATGATGGATGATCACCGCAGGACGGGGATCAAAGCCGGAGCGGGAGGCCTGAGCGTCCTCCGCCGTCCAGGCCCGCCGGCCCTGCCACAGATAGGTGCGCCAGGAGTGGTCGCCCTGCACGATCAGGGTGGTGTCCTTCCAGCGCGGAGAGCTCTCCAGAATGGCCAGAATCCTTCCCATCTCGGCATCCGCCAGCGCCAGGTTGTCCAGATAGGAGCTGCCGCACCGGCGCGTGAATCCGCCGCGCATGCGGTCCCAGATGTTCGGGCTGTGGGGTACGGGAAGATGGAGAAAGATCAGGTCTGCCTGATCGGTCTTCAGCACCGCCTCCGCCCGCGTCTGCAAGTCGGCAAGCGTCTTCTCACGCTGCCGGATGCTGTAGTCGCACATCTCCTGCCCGGCCTGGGATGGGTCTCCTATCTGTTCCGCCACGCGTTTCAAAGGTGACCAGACGTTGCTCCAGTAGCTTGCATCCTGGGCCTGCGGGCCATCCAGCCAGTCAAGGTTCATCCAGTAACAGTCATCCACGGCGTCGCCAAGGTAGCTGCAGTAGGGGTTGTACCAGCCCACCACGGCCGTTCTCCAGCCAACTCTCTGCGCATCGGTAAAGACCGTATCTGCGTCCGCCAGATCGGTATAACCGACGGTGTCCCGGCCGTGGACCAGGAAGCGGTTGTCAAAGGTGTACCGGAACTTGGTGATCACGTGTCCCCAAAACAGGGAGGGAATGATCCTGACAGTCTTTTCCCCGATCGGCTGCACATCCGTATAGACCGTGCTCTGTTTGCGCAGCGCGTCGAAGTTCGGCAGTTGCAGGTCATCGGCGCGCTGTCCGTACACCTGTTCGTAGGAGAGCTCGTCCAGGATGACCCACACCACCCGCGCATGACGGCGCGGCGGCTGTGGCGTGGCGGCCCAGGCGACACTGTGCTGCTGCGCCCCCGGCGTCCAGTGCAGGACCCAGAGCAACTGCGTCATGCTGCACAGGCAAAAGACGGCAGCGAAGATCCCAACCATCTCGCCAAGGCGCATCAGCCGTTGGTACCAGGGCTGGAACAGCAGCAACAGCAGGAGCACAAGAGACGTCCAGAGGCCCGCCATCATGAGCAGGATGCCGCTGGTCAAGGGAAACGGAATCTCCGCGCGCATCAGCCAGACCAGAGAGGGGGGCGCAAAGAGGCTGAGCAACAACTGTACCCATGGATGCAGCCGCGTGCGCGAGAGAGGTCCAAGGATGGCGAATAGCGCCAGTCCCAACAGGGCAATATCAGTCAGTTGCGCCCACACGATGCGATTCAATGCATAGGGAACATGCATGCGGACGTCCCAGCCGCCTCCCAGCAGGTCGCCATAGCTCATCACCAGGATCAGGGAGGCAAGGCCGAAGCACTCACCGAACTTCTTGAACATGGAATCCTTTTCCAACGAT
>JAJYZE010000277.1:2940-4496 GCA_021800195.1 Acidobacteriota bacterium | reverse complement strand
CATGGATCCTGGGTGCCCCTGACAAGGTGTTTTCACCGTGCAGATCGCAAGGTTTCTCGAAAGAGTCGCGTAACATCTCGTATTTCCATTGGCTTACGCTGCTTCGTCCCGACTGTTGTCAAACATCCTTCCACCGTGTAAGGGAACCTCGCAGATCCATCTCGAGCGGCTTCTTTGTCGTTCTATGATTTCCGGATCTGTGAAGCCGGATTGTGAGAGATGACTTCTGCCGACGGATCCATGACGCGTCCCCGGCCTGTAGATGCTTGCTCAACCTCCCTTCGAACCCCGCACCGTTGTATCCTTGAAGCTCCAGCCATGAGCGCTACTTCTTCACGTACAGCAACCCACCCCCGCGTCCTCTCCGGCATGCGTCCCACCGGCCGCCTGCACCTCGGCAACTACATGGGAGCACTTTACAACTGGGTTCACCTGCAGCAGGAGTACGACTGCTACTTCTTCATCGCTGACCTGCACGCCCTGACCACCGACTACGCCGACACCTCACTGCTGCGAGCGAACATCCAAGACGTTGCCCTGGACTTTCTCGCCGCCGGTCTGGACCCTGGCCGAGCCGTCATCTTCAAGCAGTCCGAGGTGATGCACCACGCCCAGCTCTTCACGCTCTTCAGCATGATGACGCCCATCCCCTGGCTGGAGCGCGTGCCCAGCTACAAAGATCAGCAGGCACAACTCACCAGCAAAGAGCTGAACACCTACGGCTTCCTTGGTTATCCTCTGCTCCAGGCCGCCGACATCCTGCTCTACAAGCCGGACTTCGTCCCGGTCGGGGCAGACCAGGTAGCACACGTCGAACTCACCCGCGAGATCGCCCGCCGCTTCAACCTCTTCTACAGTCCACGTTCCGCCGCGGTCGAGAAGCACTTCCAGGCTGCCGCCTCCGACAAGGAGAAGATGGCTGCTCTGGAGGGCGAATCCCGCAAGATCTCCGCCATTCTGCCCGAGCCGGACGTCCTGCTCACCCCCAGCCCCAAGCTCCCCGGGCTGGATGGTCGCAAGATGTCCAAGAGCTACGCCAACACCATCATGCTCTCTGAGCCTCCGTCCGAGATCCGCGCCAAACTCAAGACCATGGTGACGGACCCGGCGCGCATCCGCCGCAGCGACGTCGGCAATCCTGACCGCTGCCCGGTCTTCGATCTGCACAAGGTGTTCAGCACCGAAGAGACCCAGCTTAAGGCCGCTGAGGGCTGCCGGTCCGCCTCCATCGGCTGCATCGAGTGCAAGAGCTGGGTGGCTGACGCCATCGTCGGACGCATCGCTCCCATCCAGGATCATCGCCGCGATCTGGAGCACCGTCCCCAGGTCGTCAAGGACGTCCTGGCCAACGGCCGGGAGCGCGCCACCAAGCGAGCCCAGCAGACCCTCGAAGAGGTCCAACTGGCCATGGGACTGGCCTGAGGATGAGCCGGCCGAGAGCGGACGCCGCCACTGACTGGCCGCTGGATCACTCGCCCACCACGCCAACCAGCGGGCTCCTGCGGCGCAGGAGCCCTCATCCAAGGCGATATGCAAGCCGCTTGCCAGGCCGTCAG
>JAJYZE010000277.1:0-2930 GCA_021800195.1 Acidobacteriota bacterium | reverse complement strand
CCAACCATGAGCAAAGACAACCGCAAGGAGCTCGAGCCCGATCAACCTCCCGCGGAGTCTGCCGCCGGCTCCGCCAATCGTCAGCAGGAGCCGGACCCAAGTTCTCCCGGGCCGGAGCGCATCGCTGCCGATGCCGCCTCGGATCCCCTCGGCGCAGCGGGCCGGCACGAGCCCTTCGTGCTCGAACATCCCCCTACACCGGAGCCCCAGACCTCCAAACGGGGTGACCGCGACAGGAGGCACGAGAGCTCCCGCGATGACGAGTCGCAGTCCCCCTTCAGCATCACCGTGGGCCAGGTCTACGATGGTCCGCTCGACCTCCTGCTGGATCTGATCCGCAAACAGAACATCGACATCTATGACATCCCGATCGCCAAGATCACGGCACAGTTTCTGGCCTACACCCACCACCTGAAAGAGACGGACATGGATGCCGCCGGCGAGTTCATCTACGTCGCGTCGCTGCTGATTCACATCAAGAGCCGCATGTTGCTGCCGCGCAACCCGCTCACCTCCGGGCCCGAGGCCGAGGATCCGCGGCGCGAACTGGTCGAGCGCCTGCTCGAGCACGAACGCTTCAAAGCCGCTGCCCAGATGCTGCAGCAGAAGCAGCTCCTGGAAGAGGCAAGCTGGACCCATCCTGGCCTCAAAAGCTTCCTGCAGGAGCAGGGATTGGCCTCCGCGGACCGTCTGGCCGAGCTGGACCGCGAGATCGACGCCGACACCATCGACCTGGTGCGAGTCTTCCAGGATGTGCTGAAGCGCCTGCGTGAGCGGCCCGTCCATAACATCGACGAAGAGACGGTCACGGTGGCGCAGATGATCGACTTCGTCAAGCGCCGGCTCCTGATGGAGGACAAACCCGTCAGCCTGCGCCGCCTGATGCAGAACACCCGCAGCGAGCGCGCCGTGATTTGCACCTTTCTGGCCATGCTGGAACTGGTCCGACTACAAGCGATCCTGCTCCGCCAGGCCGAGCACTTTGGCGACATCCTGATCAAAAAATCGGAGCGATTTGATCAGATCTTCGCCGAGCAAGCCTCCGTCCGCGACGATTGGGGCTGAGGATTTTTCTCCCTGGAGTCAGTCCAGGGAGAACACACCGGCTCGTAGCGCCATGGTCAGCCTGTCCCCCGGGACGGTGGCCGAGGCCGGCTTGGTCTGCCTCGATTGGGAACCGCAATCTCCGTTTCGCCTAGCCCGCAACACTCCGGAGAGGGTAGACTTTTAAGGGACCCAAGGCATCACCACACGCACTGACGTATGAAATCCTTCTCGAAGAAGCCGGATGCGTTCCTAACTCGCCGAAGCGTGAGGTAGGACTCTACGACAATGGCCGTGCCCGTTCTCACTCCGCAAGCCGCAAGATCCACCTCAATCCTAGACAAGAAGCTCTCCCAGTCTTCCCCGGGCAGGTGGGGTGTACTCGCCTTCAGCCTTCTTCTTCTGGGCGGATTGCTGTACATCGGCAACGCCCTTAAGCTGGATCTCTCCGCAGCCCGCCTTCATTCCATCTTTCCTTTGCTGTTGCTGGGGATCGCTCTTCTCAGTGCTCTGGCCTTTGAGTTCGTCAATGGCTTTCTGGATACCGCCAACGCGGTCGCCACGGTCATCTACACCCACTCCCTGGATCCTTATGTCGCAGTGGTCTTCTCCGGCATTCTGAACTTCCTCGGCGTGCTCTTCAGCTCCGGAGCCGTAGCCTTCGCCATCATCGGTCTGCTGCCGGTGGAGATCTTTCTCCAGATCAGCCATGGTTCTGGCTTTTCGATGGTCTTCGCGGTGCTCATCGCCGCCATCCTATGGAATATCGGAAGCTGGTGGAAGGGTCTGCCCGTCTCCAGTTCCCACACCCTCATCGGCTCCATCCTGGGCGTAGCTCTCAGCTACCGCCTCATCCTCGGGGCTCAATCAGCGTCCCTGGACTCGGGCCAGACCCAGCGGGTGCTGGTCGCGTTGCTCATCTCGCCCGCCATCGGTTTCTGCTTCGGCGGCCTGGCGCTGTTGCTCTTCCGCCTGGCCCGGCGCGACCCTCGCCTCTATCAGGAGCCGAAGGGCTCCACGCCACCGCCGTTCTATATTCGGGCTCTGCTCGTCCTCACCTGCGGCGGCGTCTCTTACGCTCATGGCTCCAATGACGGGCAAAAGGGGATGGGCCTTATCATGCTGATCCTGGTGGGCACCGTTCCCACCGCCTTTGCCCTGAATCATCAGGTTCACCTGCGCGGCGCACAGGACTTTGCCGTTCTCTCCCGGCAAGCCGCAACCGCCATTGGTCACTCCCTGGGACCCGGTCCCTCTCAGGCCCCCTCACTCTCCGCCGCGGGCGCGGAGCTGCAGCACTTCATCGCCACCAAGACCTACGACCGAGACGTACTTCCCTCGCTCCAGACGGAGATGAATACTCTGGCCGCCGAGAGTGCGTCTTACGCCTCGCTGGCGACCATTCCGCCGGCTCGGCAGCCGGCCATCAGCAACCAGATGTTCCTGTGTAGCCAGGCCCTGCATCTGCTCCAGGGGAAGAAGGGCGCGCCGCAGTTCGACGCCAAGGACGCCGCCATCCTCTCCGCCTACCAGAAGTTCCTCAATCGCTCCATCCGCTTCATTCCCATCTGGGTCAAGGTTGCTGTGGCCTTGGCGCTCGGTCTTGGCACCATGGTCGGCTGGCGGCGCATCGTGGTCACCGTGGGCGAAAGGATCGGCAAGACCCACCTTACCTACGCCCAGGGCGCGGCCGCTCAACTGGTCGCCATGGTCACCATTCTGGCCGCCGGGGCCTGGGGCCTACCCGTCAGCACCACCCACGTGCTCAACTCCGGCATAGCGGGCACCATGACCGCGAACGGAAGCGGTTTGCAATGGACCACGATCCGCAATATCGTCATGGCCTGGGTCTTCACGCTTCCCATCGCCGCACTGCTCTCCGGAGC
>JAJYZE010000276.1 GCA_021800195.1 Acidobacteriota bacterium | reverse complement strand
CCAGGCACCCGTCCCGAGAGGTAGCGGGAGTAATTCTCGATCCCCGAGCAATACCCCAGCTCAGCCATCATCTCCAGATCAAAGCGGGTGCGCTGCTCCAGCCGTTGCGCCTCGACCAACTTGTTGGCGCGGCGCAGGTCCTCCAGACGCGAGCGAAGCTCATCTTTAATAGCGTCCAGCGCCGCGAGAATGGTCTCGCGCGGGGTGACGTAGTGGCTTTTGGGGTAGATGGTGTAGCGCGGCAAACGGGTGATGGTCTTGCCGGTCAGAGGATCGAAGAGCGAGATGCGCTCCAGTTCGTCGCCAAAAAGCTCGATCCGAACGGCCTCGTCCTCACTTTCTGCAGGCCATATATCGATGACATCACCGTTGACGCGAAAGGTGCCGCGCTTCATTTCCAAAGGATTGCGGCTGTATTGCATCTCCGCCAGACGCTTGAGGATGGCGCGCTGATCCATGGTGGCGGACTCGCGCAGATGCAGAATCATGCCATGGTAGGAGGCGGGATCACCCAGACCGTAGATCGCCGAAACGGTAGCCACGATGATGACATCCGGCCGTTCCAGCAGGGCCTTGGTGGCGGAGAGGCGCATCTGCTCGATGTGGTCATTGATAGCGGCGTCTTTTTCAATGAAGGTGTCGGAGGAAGGAACGTAGGCCTCCGGCTGGTAGTAATCGTAATAACTGACGAAATACTCCACGGCATTGTGGGGAAAGAACGCGCGCATCTCCGCATAGAGCTGCGCCGCCAGGGTCTTGTTGGGCGCCATGATGATGGCGGGCCGGTGGGTGATGGCGATGACGTTGGCCATGGTGAAGGTCTTGCCCGAACCGGTCACCCCCAACAGGGTCTGGAAATATTCACCAGCGCCAAGGCCGTCCACCAATAGACGGATAGCCTCCGGCTGGTCGCCCTGCGGCGGAAAACTGCTCTCCAGGATAAAGCGCTTGTCCATGCCCTGCTCCGATCGGCTGATACCACCAACCATACACGCTGGCAGCCGTCAGCGAAAAGAGGCACGCTCCTGCTTCCCTGACCGCCACCAGTCCTTTACAATGGCGCCAATGATTTATTGTCCGATCATCCCTATGCGCCTGTAGCTCAACTGGATAGAGCAACGGCCTTCTAAGCCGTAGGTTACAGGTTCGATTCCTGTCGGGCGCACCATATAAAACACGTTGTTATACCATTTTCCCTGTGGGCGATTTTTGTATTTTCGGTAACTGCTATCCATACGGTATCCATTGCGCGACCCCTGCAATCACGGGAAACACACCGTCCATGATAGGGAAATCAAGAGGATGTGAGTGAAGCAAAAAAGTGAGTATTTTTGACTTACTGAAGCACCTGGAAAAAGCCGCCCCACGTTCCCGGCGGCCAGCATGAATATTTACCATCAGAGAGGGGATGCACTCCTTGATGTCTGTTGAACGAGATGCTTGTTTGGCTTTGACGCTGAACTTTGATCACTTCTCAGCCTTCAGAGATTATTGACACAAAGAGCGCCGACCATCATTGCGCTAACGCTTCTGTCGCTTCGTCAGGGCCGACAATTCCCTCATCATCAAGCGGTTTTCCAGGTCCAGCAGGTTTCCCTGATGCATGGCCCCCTCCACATCCCCAGCATCCAGGAGGGACTTGGCCGCGCGGGCGAACCGATGAATCCGTTCGTGGCGGGCGAGGAGACCTGAAAAATTTGATGACTCGCCAAAGAGGAGGGCACCTTCCCCCCGCAGCCACAGCCCCAGATGGCAATACTCCTCGGCATCTTCTTCCAGGACATGGACGGGGAATGGATTTTCCTGGCGCAGGGCGCGGAGGAACGCCTGCACACGCAGAAGGTGCCCTTCCAGGATCGGCGGCAGGACGTCCATGGGGGGCAACGCATCCTCCAGTTGGGGAGCGGGGCGAAAACGGGCGATCCAGGCAGGGATGTCCTCGGCCGGAAGCGGCATGGAGAAGAGATACCCTTGCAGATGGCTGCAGCCCATCTTGGCCAGCAAGGCAGCGTGCTCTACCGTTTCCACTCCCTCGGCAATCACTTCCAGGCCCAGCATGCGGCTGGCGGTGATGACCGCTGCGACGATGGCGAGATCCTTGGGATCATTGATCATGTCGCGTACAAAACTCTGGTCGATCTTGATGGCATGGGCGGGGAGCTGCTGGAGGTAGGTCAGGGAGGCATTGCCGGTGCCGAAGTCGTCGAGGGCGATGCGTACCCCCAGACCCTGGCAGCTTTTCAGAACCGTCTGGGCTTCCGCAAGATTGAGCAGGGGAGCCGATTCGGTGATCTCGATCTCCAGTTGCTCCGGCGGCACGCTCGGGTGATTGGCCAAGGCTTCCCGCAGATCCTCCAGGAAGCGGGCATCGAGCAGGTGGCGCGTGCTGATATTCACCGCTACGCGCAGCGGCAGGCCCTCCCCTTGCCAGATCGCTCCTTGTCGCAACGCCGCGTCCAAGACGAAGCGGCCGATGACGCGCGCGAGGCGGGGATGATCCAGGGCGGAGAAGAAGGCCGCTGGCGCAAGCAGTCCTTTCTCCGGGTGTTCCAGCCGGATGAGGGCTTCCACGCCCAGAACCGTGCCGGCGCTGGATACGATCGGCTGGTAGTGCAGGATCAGGCGGCCATCGTGCAACGCCTGCTCCAGCAGAACGCGCGTCCCCGATTCTGTCTGCACGGCTTCATTCATGGCTAGGGTGTGCAGTTGAAACTGGTCCCGGCCCGCATCCTTGGCGGCATAGAGCGCCATATCGGCGTGCCGGATCAGGGTGCCGGTATCGCTGTCGTCCAGGGGATAGAGGGTGACGCCGAGGCTGCCGGAAACACTGACCGCTTCGCCATGAATTTCCTGCGATTCGCGGATGGCGGCGAGCAATCGCTCGCAGACGACTTCGAGGTCGAAGAGGCGCTCCAGGCCGGGCAGCAGCAGGCCAAACTCGTCGCCGCCCATGCGCGCGAGGGTATCCCCTGACCGCAACTGCGCCTGCAGCCGTTGCACGACGGCTTGCAGCAATTGGTCTCCGGCCTCATGGCCCAGGCGGTCATTCACCTGCTTGAATCCATCCAGGTCGAGGATCGCCACCCCCAGCAGCTGTTCGCGCCGCAGCGTTTGGTTTCGGGCGATCTCCAGGCGGTCCAGGAAGAGGGTGCGGTTGGGCAGTGCGGTGAGGGGGTCGCGCAAGGCTTGGTTGCGCAGCAGGAGCACCAACTCCCCAAGATGGGCAAAGGCATCGAAGTACGTCGATCCCACCCGCTGGAAATATCCTTTTTCACGCGCCCCGATCAAACCAACACCGCGCAGATCCTCGGCTCCGAAAGGAAAGATGCCCATTTCCTCAATGCGGTTGCGCAAGGCCTTGATCCATTCCGGGGCCTGCGGATCATCCACGGACTGAATGACGGTGTGCCCGCTTTCCAAGGCTTCCCAGCAGGGATCTCCGGCGATCTTCGGGATCTGCAGCGCTGGCAACGGGAGTCCAGCCATGCACTCCAGGGTTAATATCTCCCCCATGGCGTCACTCACCACATAACCGGCCAGGCGCACGTTGGCGCTCTTGCGCGGCAAGGCTTCGCAGATATGCTGCAGCAATCCCTCCGGCCGTGGGGACTCGTCGCCGCGGGGAGTCGCAAGCACGCCCAGCAGCACATCAAACAAGGCCAGCCTCTCGGCATCGGTCTCGCGGGAGGCGCGGGCATAGCCGTCAAGCTGGACCATGAGGTCGCCAATCAGCAGGCGGAACAGGGCGTCCCGCAGCAGATTCCGATCGCTCTCGGGGACGTGCTCCTGGAGTACTTTTTGCCAATGGCGCCAGTAAAGGATATAAGCCCCAGCAACCCAGGAGGGCTCGATACCGAGACGATGGTGCATGGCCCCGATTCTGCGCATGGACTCCCCCCAGGACTTATCCAGGTGGCTGGCCAGAAGCCCGCTGACGTGCTCTGCTTGTTTCTGGATCAGAGCATCCAGCCGCGTGCGGGAGAAATCCCGGAAGATGGCTGCGGTGGCGGGGTGAGCAAGCAGGTAGTCGTAAAAAGCATGGGCGAGAGCAGGCGTTTCTGACTCCAGGAGATCCCGGTAGCGATCGATGAGATGAAAATCCGGATCCTGCAGGCCAAGAAAATTGGGGAGAGTGTTGGTGGCGTCCATCTTCGAAATACTCATCGTTTGACCTGTCGTCGAGGCACATCTTGAGCCACTGGCATTGTCAGGCGCTCTAACCACCGGATTGACATGCGCTCTTCGGCAGTATGCGCTAGGCCAATCTGACGCCTTTGCTTTGTGATCTGTAGGGGCATGCTAAGTTGCACAAAGTGATTTCCTTGTCGTTTTTAGGAATCATCAGGGTTTATGCTGAGGGCGGCTCAAAGTACCCGTATTGCTGGGGCATGCCCGTGTTACCGAGATTGATTCCGATATCCCCTAGCATGACGCTTAAATCAAACGAAGCAGCTAATGCTGGCATAGCGAGTGATAAAGCACCCAACCCTGCTAGGCCTATGGCGATACT
>JAJYZE010000275.1 GCA_021800195.1 Acidobacteriota bacterium | reverse complement strand
GCCCCACCTTTCTGGCGACTGAGGGATGGGACTGGAACCCTCCCATGCGCGACCGAGACACGGGGTTGTGGCAAGAAGTGCATCTGCTGGCTTCCGGTCCGGTCTCCATCGGCGATCAGCAGGTGATCACGCAGCTTCCATTGCCCGACACCACGCAGGCTGATATCACCCTCAACATCCCTTTGGAAAATTACTCCGCTAAGGCCGTCACCGGCATGCTTACAGCTCAGTTTGGGAGCGTGGAGGTTCACAAGCGTGTGACGGTTCCTCCGGGGGGCGTCACGGTGCATCTATCGCCCACGGAGTTCCCGGCCTTGCACATGGAGCATCCACGGCTCTGGTGGCCCAATGGTTACGGCAAACCCAACCTGTATCGCCTGACCACCACATTCACCGCGGCCGGAGAGCCTCCCAGCGTGAAGAGCCTCCGTTTTGGAGTGCGCGAGATTACGTACGCAATCAGCCTGTTGGATCATCACGGCGACTTGCGCCGCGTCGTGTACGACCCTACGCTGGGCCGCAAAGACGCCATGCCGCAGGTAGACGTTACCCACGACGGCATGCGTCAGGTCCCCGGGGGATGGGCCGCTTCGATTGCCGCTGGCGACGACAACTCACCGGCTTTCCATGCTCTGACCGATACGCGCGCGACGCCGTATCTCTCCATTCTGGTCAACGGTGTGCCCATTGCCATCCGAGGCGGAAGCTGGGGGATGGACGACTCCCGGAAGCGAGTCTCACGCACACGGCTGGAGCCCTTCTTCCGATATGAACGCGATGCCCATCTCAACATCATCCGCAATTGGCAGGGACAGAACACCGAGGAGACGTTTTACGTTCTGGCCGACGAGTACGGCATGCTCGTGTGGAACGACTTCTGGGAGGTGACGGGCGACTCGAACGCGGAAGCGGAAGATCCGCAGCTCTTCCTGGCGAACGCCAAGGATACGATTCTGCGCTTTCGCAACCATCCCTCCATCGCGATGTGGTGTGGACGAAACGAAGGCGTGCCGCAGCCCATCATCAATCAGGGCCTGATAGAGCTGACGCACACTCTGGACGGCACCCGCTACTACTCACCCTCGTCGAATCAGATCAATCTTTTGCCCAGCGGTCCGTACTCTTATGAGCCGCCGGCGGATTATTACTCTACCTTGGATCAGGGGTTTGCAGTGGAGGTGGGAATCCCATCCCTGCCCACTCTGGAATGGTTCGGCCGCTGGCTTCCGCGTGCCGATCGCTGGCCCATCTCCGACGACTGGGCTTACCACAACTGGCATCCGTACAGCGCTTTCACCCGCACCATGGAGAAAGAGTTTGGCGCGGCAAATAGCCTGCGCCAGTACGTGCGCGAGGCGCAGATGATGAACTATGTGGACTTCCGCGCGCTCTTTGAAGGATTCAATGCCAAGCTGTGGAGTCCAAATACCGGCCGGCTGCTCTGGATGACGCAGCCCTCGTGGCCCAGCATGCTGTGGGGCATTCTTACCTCCGACGGAGACACCCAGGCGTCCTACTACGGAACCAAGCTGGCATGCGAGCCGATCCATGTGCAACTGGACCCGGCCAACAACCAGGTGCAGGTGGTGGATACAACACGGAATCCGCTCCATCAGGTAATGGTTGAGGCCAACGTGTATGGGCTGCAAGGAAAACTGCTGCTGCAGCGGGAGGTGACGCTGAATGCGGGATCCGACAATGTAACTTCCGCCATGCAGCTTGCGCTCGATCCGCTGATGGGAGATTCCACCGTCTTCGTGAAGCTGTGGCTCTATGCCAGCGACGGCGCTTTACTCTCGCAGAACTTCTACTGGCGCGCCGCATCCGATGCCGGGTATCGGGCGCTCAATACGCTGGCTCCCGCGCAGGTCACGCTTGAGGCTCAACGAGTCCCGGGAGCGGATGCACCCGAGGAGCAAAGAATTCAGGTGCGGCTGAAGAATGAGGGTTCAATTCCGGCGCTGAACGTCAAACTCGGCGTTTTCAGAGAGTCGAACAGCGCTGAGATTCTGCCCGCCTTTTACAGCGACAACTACATCTCCTTGCTGCCGGGGGAAGAGCGGACTGTGACCATCGATCTTTCTGCTGCAGATGCAAATCGTCGGCTCCGCCTCAAGTTGCGGGGATGGAATGTGGTCCATACCTCACTGGCTCTGGCTCCGTAGCGCATGGCTTCTACGAGAAGCAGGAGTCCGACGACCCGACGTTTGCCTGCAGCAGTTGACCGCCATGCAGCGATCAATCGATGGGGAGCCGTTCCAGTCCTTCGTCCCACCGGCCGGGCGGAGTCAAAAGGCTGAGTACCACGCGCCCATGGCCCATGCCATAGAACTCGCCCGGCTGCACCAGCACCCCGCGCTCCAGAGCCGCAAGAGAAAAATCTTGATCTCCCACGGTTCGCGGCACGCGCAGCACCGCTGTCCAGCCGCCTTGCATCGCCAACCTCTGGGCGTAACTTCCGCGCAGCCGACGATCGAGCGACTCCAGATTCCTCAGCATCCGCTGCCGGATCTGATCTTGCAGCCCATGCCGTGCGGCCAGCCATGCGGGCATGGCATGCTGGATCGGAGCGTTCATGGAGAGAAAGGTGTCGGCGATCACCTCAATGCGCTCCATGGCTCCATGCAATAGATCCGCGGGGCCGCAGGCGACGATCCAGGAGGCTTTCATCTGTGGCAGGCCACAGACCTTGCTCAGGCCGCTGAGCACAAAGGTGAGGCAACCGGGCTGCGTAGCCTGAGAGTTCGTGAAGCTTGGAGATGCTATCTCCAGAGGATAGTCGCGAAAGACCTCATCCACGATAAGGGCCAATCCCCGCTGCGCGCAGATGGCCTGCAAAGCTTCGCGCTCGCCGGCGGAGACGTAGTTGCCCGTCGGATTGTTCGGGTGTACCACCAGAATCGCTCGGGTCCGATCGGTGATGGCGGAGCGCAGGCCATGGAGGTCGATGGACCAGCCCTGACCGGCGTCGATACCAGCGTCTGAACTCGGATCATCGCCGGTATCCGATCTCATGGCGTGTGCGGCGTTGGGATCATGGAAGAGCGGATACTCTCGTAGCTCCACATCGTCCAGGCGAGCAATGTAATCAAACAGCGGATAGCTGGGCCGAGCCGCCAGCACCTCGTCGCCGGGGTTGCACAGCAGACGGAACAGGAAGCTGTAGGCCTCACTGGTGCTAGTTGTCAGGCAGATCTGTTCCGGAGCCACGTTGGCCCCTGCCTCACGGTAGTAGTCGCTCACCGCTTGCCGGGCTTTCATCATGCCCAGCGGATCAGGTTCATAGCCGACCGCGTCGGCGTGGTGCAGGGGCGCTAATATGCTGGCTGCATCGTAGGCAAAGCCGCAGTGGGTGGGGTTGGAGACGGTAAGATCAGCCAGCTTAAGCTTTGCGGCGCGGCGGCGGCGCACCGCCGCAGCCAGTTCGTGCTCAACCAGGTTCCAGTTGGTCCGCGTAGAGAAATTCATCCGTTCTGCACTCAGTCTCTCACGCATCCGCAGCATCCACTCTCTTTCCGGCGCAGTTGCTGCGGCGCTGAGTCTGTTCCTCCCCGTGCTGCCAGCTTTGGCCTGGGGTGCTGATGGCCGCGGTGCGTCTATGCTGAGATGGGTGAGGGAGGAGAACCATGGAGACGGATTTGGAGGTTTTGAAGGCTGCTGGCACGGCGGCGGTTGCGGATGTCTTTGACGCGCTGGGCAAGACGCCGCCGATCCTGGATACCAGTCTGCGGCCGGTTGGGCGAGCTGTAACCTTTGCCGGTCCGGCGTACACGATCACTGGCGAGACGGAGCGCTTCGAGGGAGGCGATCGCGCCAAGCTGGAGGCGATTGACCGAATGCCGCCGGGGGTGGTGGCTGTTTGGGCCGGCCAGGACGCCGCGGGAATCTGCTGCTTTGGCGATCTGCTGGCCAGCGCCATGCGCGCCCGAGGATGCGCCGCCGCCGTGGTGGATGGTGGCGTGCGTGATACCGCCTTTCTGGAAGAGTTTGCCATGCCTGTGGTGGCGCGCTATCGAACGCCTGCGCAGGGCGTTGGCCGCTGGCGTGTGTCTGGGGCCCAAGTAACCGTGCGGGTAAGAGGCGGCTTGGAGGAGTGGATCGCGGTGCATCCGGGCGAGATCGTGGTGGGCGATGCCGATGGACAGATTGTGATTCCGGAGCCGCTGCTTGAGGAGGTGACAGCCAAAGTCATCGAGTGGTCGCGGGCGGAGACGGGAGCGCGGGCAGAGATCATTGCCGGCCTGCCGTTGCTCAAGGCTTTGGAAAAGTACGGGCATCTGTAAATTAAATGGCTGTACGAGCAGATTTTCCCGGTGTTGCCGTATGCCTTGCTCACAGCTTCGTTCCAAGCGGCGGCCAGGCGACAGCGCCTTTGCCTTAGGGCGACTCTGTAAGTTCGTACGTTTCCACCGTCCGATGGTCTAGTTTGCAATCATCGAGGTGAGCGGGGATGGAACAGCAGCAGAGGTTGGCGATGGCGGCAGGATGTGAGAAGTAGGCGAAGGTGACGCGTGGT
>JAJYZE010000016.1 GCA_021800195.1 Acidobacteriota bacterium | reverse complement strand
GGCCGGCCGGCATCTCCGTATCGGGCAACAAGCGGCCCACAACCGCGGGCAAATCAAACGGCTCGGCCAAATGCGCCTCCGGCAAAGGCCCCGCCGGCCGGAAGCGCTCCGGCAGAAGGCCTCTTCCGCGCACGAAGTCGCCCGCCGGAGGTCGCAAGCATTGAGCTGCTCTCAGGGATTGAGGAACCACCCGCCGGCCCAAGGCCTGCCAGGGTTGGCCGGGAAGGTCTTGATGGCCGCCCTGGACATCTCGGAACGGCTGCAAGCGCTTTGCCGCCTGCTTCCACAGAGGCGGAGAGTGCGAGTCAGGCTGGCTTTGCGACCGAAGAATTCAGAGTCGACTGACCTCATTGCGATGTGTTTCAGATCGTTGCTCCATACTGCTAGCATCGAAGAAAGGGCGATGGCCTGGGCGAACCGCACGATTTGGGACCGTCCCAGCCCCACAGCCGCAAACCAATCTTGTCATCGGGCCGTACTCCTTGCTCCAGCTTTTTCTTGTTCTAGCTTTCTCCAGCCATCTCTGGCGGGAGGGTCCCTCTGAACTTAGCCGGGACCTCCCCCTGACAAACTTCCTTGGCGAACAGTACAATCGTTTGGGACAGGCGATGGTAGTAGTATTCAGATGACAGAGCTCTTTGAAGGGCCAGGGGGGTTGTCAAATCATCGGGAAGGGTTCACGGATGAAACTTAGTGCGCGAATGACCGCAAGTGCAGCGCTGCTGCTTATTCTTGGAAGCAGCGTGGGATGTACGAAGCTCAAGGCCCGCGACCAGCTCGTCAGGGGCGTTCAGGCCTTCAAGGCAGGCAAGTATGAAGAGGCTGTCGACTACTTTCAAAGGTCAGTCGCGCTTGACCCGACCAGTGCAGAGAGCCGCCTCTACCTTGCCACGGCTTACAGCTATCAGGTGGTTCCAGACCTCACCACGCCAGAGAACATCGCTATGGCGCAGAAGGCCATCAATGGCTTTGACGCTGTGCTGGCCCAGAACCCCAACGACCTTGACGCGCTCCGCCAGGTGGCGTCGTTGGATCGCAACATCCACCGTTACGATCAGGCCAAAGCCGATGAACTCAAGATTGTTCAAATTGATCCCCACGACGCCGAAGCCTACTACACGCTGGGTGTCATTGACTGGACGCAGGCCTACAAGAACGCTGTCAACATCTTGGCCACGGGCGGGCTTCAGGATGACGGCATGGGCAATGTGAAGAAGTCCAAGCAGATATGCCAGAAGTTGGCCGACGCCAACACGAATCTGGTCAATGACGCGATGAAGTATCTCCAGCAGGCAGTGAACATCAATCCCAACTACGATGATGCGATGTCCTACCTGAATCTCACCTATCGCCGCAAAGCTGACCTCGAGTGCGGCAACGACGATGCCCGCAAGGCTGATCTGGCTCAAGCGGACGCCTGGGTTCAGCGTGCCATGGGTGCGCGCAAGGCCAATGAGTTGGCCAAAGAAAAGATCGCCGAACACGGCGGGATCGTCACCCAGCAGTAGCCCTTGCCCCCAACAAAGCCGAACTTCCTCCCAACGCCCAGGGCCGCCCGATCAGACGGCCCTGGGTTTTTTCAGTTTGGCTGCCGAGGCTTCCTGCGCTCAGCAGCGTCCGCCCGCTGAGCGCCAGAGCCGAGCGAATGAAGACCCAGGGAGCGCCGGCACTCGTCTTGCAATAGCTCCTGCCCCAGCGAATTCGGTTCCGGTCCTGCTCTGCTCCAAAGCCACAACCATCGGGTTGATAAGACCATCGGGGAGCACCGGCGTGGACACTACCGCAAATCCCACCGCGGAGGCTCGCGCTCTCTGAGCTTTGGCAGGCCGCCGAGGTCATAGCCGGTGCGTCGGCCCTCCATCATCGGATGCCAAGGCCGCTGCGTCTCTGCATCGGCGTCTTGTGATGTCTCGGCCTTGATGTTCGACTTCTCCGACGGTCGAGGCACTGGGCAGAGCTACCTGCCGTGCTCGATGAAGACACCACAGCAAGCCCGGGTCGGGGCGGCATGCACACGGAGGTGCTCTAATCTAATAAGACCCTACGCAGAGCCGCCCCAGAGCGGGCAGAACAATCTGCCAGAACTCCAGGGCGAACTCCGGACCTTCCAGCTTGGCGACGAAGGCGAATGCGCCTAATTCCCGTTCTCTACGCCTGGGGTAATGATGGCGATGTTGGTCACGTCGGCCTGCTTGCCAAATCCCACGGCCTGGGCCACGGCGCCAAAGTCAAGTCCAGGATCACCCTTGATGAACATCACCTTCTCTTGGCGGGTCTCGAAGATCTTGGTCAATTCGCTGGCCATCTGATCGGCGGGAAAGGCTTGATCGTTGATCTTGTAGGTCGGCACGGACCCGGTATTGAGCACTTGGACCACGATGACGCGCGAGTCCACCTGATTCGTATTTTTGTCCTTCGGCGGCTGGGGAACCACCGTGTCCAAGCCCTTTGGCGTGGTCGGCTGGATCACCATGAAGATGATCAGGAGGACCAGCAGAACGTCGATCAAGGGCGTGACGTTCATGTCCGATACTGCGCCGCCAGATGAAAGACCACCCATTGCCATAGTGAAACTCCTTTGTAAACCTTGCTGATTCTCTTTCTTGGAAGGCTATGCTCCAGCTGACGGAAGACACAGCTTCTTACCCGGCAAATCCTGCTCCGATTTAATCAAGAGCGGTTTTATCCGTCATCAAATTCAATGTGTTAACGCCTGCCGCCCGCAGAGCGTCGATCACATCCTCTACCTTTCCGAAGTTGGCCCGCTCATCGGCGCGCAGGTAGACGCTCTTGTCATCGCTTGGATTGGTCTTCAATGCCTCCAGGTTCTGAACCCGGCTGGTCACATCGGCGGTGGATCCCACCTTGTCAGAACGTACAAAGATCGAGCCATCGCGGGTGATGGAAACGGTGATGGCATCTTCCTTGTTGGCGGCGTCCATGATCTCCGCGGCGCTCACCCGGGGCAGATTGACGGTAACCTTGTCACCCAGCATGGGGGTAATAACCATGAAGATAATCAACAGCACGAGCATCACGTCCACCATTGGGGTCACGTTGATGTTCGAGTTGACCTTCTTACCTTCGTTCCGCTTCGCGAGTGCCATAAAAGAAACTCCGTTCGGGTCTTGGCAGCCCTTCCGGCGCCTTGCCCTGATTGCTGTCTCTTGCGGAGGGTCTGCGCGCCCGGACGACGTTCGCTGCGGCGTCCGGGCTTCTGCAGCATGATTCCCGCAAGTTTTTGATCGGCTGCGTTTGAGCCCCTTGTCAGAGGCCCCTTTCCAGATTAGCGGTGTGACTGCTTGATAAAGTAGTCCACCAGCTCCGACGAGCTGTTGTCCATCTCCACATCAAACGACTCCACCTTGCCGGTGAAGTAGTTGAAGGTCATCACGGCAGGGATCGCTACAAGCAGACCGAAGGCAGTGGTCACCAGAGCTTCTGAGATGCCGCCGGCCACTGCCGCCAGTCCCTGGCTCTTGGTGGTCGCAATGGCTTTGAACGCGTTCAAGATACCGACCACCGTTCCAAACAAGCCGATGAACGGCGCCGTGGACCCAATGGTGGCCAGGCCACCCAGGCCCTTCTTCAGCTTGGCATGCACGATCGCCTCAGAGCGCTCCAAGGCGCGCTTGGAGCTCTCAATCTGCTCTTCGGAGATGGCCCCTCCAGAGCCGAAGGAGCGGAACTCCGTGAGACCCGCAGTCACCACCTCGGCCAGGTGCGACTTCTTGGAGCGATCCGCCACCTTGATGGCCTCATCCAGACGGCCTTCCTTGAGCGCGCCGGCTACCTTGGGAGCGAACTCGCGCGACTGCTTGCGCGCCGCCGAGAAGTAGAGAGCCCGATCGATCATCACCGCCAAAGACCAGATGGACATGATGAAGAGCAGGATAACGACGAGCTTGGCGGGGACACCCATTTGGGCCCAGAGGGCCGCGGGTCCAAAGCCAATCTCCTGCGGCGCGTCCTGAAAGTACATGGCCAGCGCGGCGTGGGTATGAGCGAAGTTTGCGAGATGAACGAGAATCACGAAGTCTTTCCTCCTGGTGGGTGGACGTATGAACTGCCACTTCTGGTGCTGCTTGAATCGCGGTTTCGGACAGGACCTTTCGACCCCATCTGGTGATGCTTGCCGGCCGGCACAGGTGGATTGACCTGGACTGGCCATGACACTTGGTTTTCAGCGGGCGCTTCCCCCCGCTGAGTAAACTTCCGCCGAGACCTCTACGATACCTCACCTTGAGCCTCGTGGAGCGCTGTTGACCCAGCAGTTAATAATCAAACGATGTCCGCTCGCCGGTTGGCCGGTCAAAGGGACGCTGGGCCCTAATCATCTCCATTGAGCGAGAAGTTTACCGTGATGGTGGTGTCTACCTCAGTAGGTTCGCCGTTGAGAAGATACGGCCTGTATCTCCACTGCTTCACCGCCTGCAGGGCATAGTTATTAAACATGGGATTCGTACTGCTGGCCACGGTTAGATTGATCACGTTTCCAGTCTTGGAGATCAGGGCATGCAACACCACAACTCCGCTCATGTGCGCGATCTTGGCGATAGGCGGATACTCCGGCTGAACAAATGCAATCCGGTTTCCGGCGATCACACCGCCCGAGATGCGCATCGGACCTGTCGGCTTGGGCGGCTCCACATGAATCGCCGGTCCATGGCCACCCATGATTCCGCCAAAGACCCCGCCGGGAACCCCTCCGGCCATGCCTTCCATGCCGGCCACGCCTGCGCTGGGCGGAGGCGCCGATTCCTTGATCATCTTAATATCCTTTGGAATCTTGGTGGGCGCATGCAGCCCATTGTCGATCTCCACCACCTTAGGAATCACCTTGGGAGCCGGTGGCGGCGGCGGTGGCGGCGGTGGCGGCGGCGGTGGCGGTGCACTGAGAGACGCCGTCAAGGAGCTGTGCGGCAAGGCTTCAGGGTACAAGAGCGGAATCAGAATCATGAGGCCCACAATCATCACATTGAAGGTGAACGTCGCAATCATCCAATATCTGGACTTTGACTTGAGCTTCCCGCCGGATTCCATTAGAGCGTCTTCGAACATTTGAGCAACCTCGTTCCCGCTGAGGGAGGAAGATCTACTGCCCTTTATAGACACCGCAGTAACGCAAATTGTTCCCGGATACCGAATTCTTCTCTGCAACGGGAAACTATCTCACTCAACAGAGCGTCAAAGGCCGCCGCAAGGCTTCCGCAAGTCCAGACGCATTTTCCCGTGCCGAACCTCCGGCTCCTTCGGAGGCATCCTACCGCAAGCCGATCAACGCTGGGAAGTCTTCCCGAGATCGGGGCGATCTGCCGGCCTGACGATGGCCAGCTCGTGCCACAGGCTCAGGAGCAGCAGAGATCCCAAAATCCCGCCGGAGCCCGGCAGAATTCGGACGCCAGACTCCCATTTTGACTCCATCCTCTCTTCACAGACGGGCTAACGTCGAACTCCCTTGGCCGCCGGGAGCGCCACGCGCTTGCCCACTGGCGCTCGCTTGGCGCGCCACTCCTGGTAGGCCACCAGCATCGGCGCCGCCACCGCAATGGAGGAGTAGGTTCCAATGGTGATGCCAACCACCAGAGCGAAGGAGAACCCGCGCAGCACCTCGCCGCCGAAGACAAACAGACAGAGCACCGTCAGGAAGGTGAGCCCGGAGGACATCACCGTTCGGCTCAGGGTCTGGTTGATACTGCGATTGACCAGATCGGGCAGTTTGTCGCGCCGGCTCAAGGCCAGATTCTCGCGGATGCGATCGAAGACGACGATGGTGTCGTTCATCGAGTAGCCCACCAGAGTCAGAAGCGCCGCCACCACAGTCAGGGTAATCTCCTGATTGGTCAGCGAAAAGAACCCGATGGTGATCAGCGTGTCGTGAAAGACAGCCACAACCGCCGCGACGCCATAGATTAGCTCGAAGCGGAACCATAGATAGATCAGCATGCCCAGCAGCGAGTAGAGGGTGGCCAACTCCGCCTCGTGGGTGAGTTGTTTGCCTGCCGTAGGCCCCACGATGTCTACCGCGACCACGCGGAAACCCGAGTCATGGTATCCGGCGCTCAAGGCTTGCTCCACCTCGCTCCGTCCCTGATCATGCGCTGTGTCCTGCGCAGAGGAGAGGGGCAGCGAGATGATCACCTTGTTGCCCACCATCTCGCCGCCCACATCGGAGATGCGCTCGATCGTCGGATCCTTGATCTGAGCCTGGGAGAGCGCCCTGCGGATCGCATCTTCATGCGGCGTGCTGTTGAACTGCACCGTAATATCGGTCCCACCCTTAAAGTCCACGCCCGTTGGAATGCCGTGCCAGAAGAAGATGCTGCACAGGCCGGCCACCGAGAAGATCAGGCTGAAACCAAGGAAGTACCACTTCTTTCCCAGCCAATCGATATTTGCGCTACGAAACAGTTCCACGTCTCATTTCCTTCGCCCGCCCTGCAGGCTGCTGACGTCCTTGTCAGCCAAGAGTATCCGGCCCGCAACCTGCCGGGCCAACATCGAAACCAAACCTCTCTACGCTACCGGCTCCATCTTCAAATCCGGCCAACTTTCTTCGCATCCGGCTTCCACTGCCAGGCTGCCGCATTCTTCTCCACACCGGCGGTTCCTTCTCGTCCTCTGTCCTCATCGGCGCTTTCCTCGGCCGCCCTTGCCCGGTCTAGATGGAAAGCTCCATGGTGCCGCGCGGCTTCTTCGTCAGCAGGAAATCGAAGATGGTGCGCGAAACAAAGACCGCCGTAAAGATGTTGGCCATCAGACCGATCGTCAAGGTAACGGCGAATCCCTTTACCGGACCGGAACCGAAGAGGAAAAGGATTGCCGCAGAAACGATCGTCGTGACGTGAGTGTCAAAGATGGTGGTCCACGCATGGCCGAAGCCATCCTGCACCGCGGCTGCGGCCGTCTTGCCCAGCTTCAGCTCTTCGCGAACGCGTTCGAAGATCAGCACGTTGGAGTCCACCCCCATACCAATCGTCAGAATCACACCGGCGATGCCGGGCAGGGTGAGCGTGGCTCCAGAGAAGCCCATGAATCCCAACAGAATCAGCAGGTTCAGAATCAGGGCCAGATTGGCGTTGACGCCCGCGCCCCTGTAGTAGATGAGCATGCAGATCATGACCACCAGAAGGCCCGAGATGGAAGCTACGACACCCTCATGGATGCTGGCCGCTCCCAGCGTCGGCCCCACGGTTCGGGTCTCCAAGTAGGAGATCGAGGCCGGCAGCGAGCCGGTGCGCAGCATCAGGCTTAGATCCTCCGCCTGCTGCTCGGTGAATCCGCCGGTGATGCGTCCCTGGTCTCGAATCGCGCTCTCAATGCCGGCGACCTCGCGCACCTGGTTATCCAGCACGATGGCCATCTGCCCCGTACCCTTGTTGGCGTCAGTGTACTTGTAAAACCGATCCCCGGCCTCCGTGGTCAGATCAAAGGTGATGTCCGGCCGCCCGTTCTCATCCGTGGAAGGCTGAGCATCGCGGAAGTCCGTGCCGGAGACGATGGCCAGGCGCTTCAGCAGATAGTACTGATCCGGCCCGCCTTCTCCGTTGTTGCCCGGCAAGAGTTCGTCCTCCGGTGGGATTCCGCCGGGATTCGCCTGCTGCGCCTCCGCCATGCTGCCATAGCTGCCTACCACCGCGTGAATCTCCAGCTTGGCCGTGGACTGAATGATGTTCTCCACGCGCCCCGGGTCGGAGACGCCCGGCAACTGGACCAGGATCTCGTTATCACCCAGGCCGTACTTCTCGATCTGGGGCTCGCTGACGCCCAGGGTATTGACGCGCTGGCGAATCGTATCGATGGAGGTATCCAGCGCCCGCTCCTCAACGGCTGCGACCTCCGTGGGCCGCATGGTCATCTTGTATCCGCTGACACCGGTGGAGGTGACATCGTAACCGGCATACTCGGAGCCGGTAATGATGTCATGAATGGCGCTCTGCTGCGCCTCTGAGCCGCCCGAGATCGTAATGACCTCAGGGTGGTTCGGATCGAGCTTGGCCGCCGTGGCTCCCGTGGACGCCAGAGCCGTATTCAGAGCCTGCACATCGCGGTCGGTCTCCGAGTTTACCGCCTCGATCACATGCACCTGCAACACCAGATGCGTTCCGCCCTTCAGGTCAAGACCCAGATTGATGCGCCGCTCCAGCGAGGCCTTCAATCCTCCATAGGGAACTCCGAAGATCCCATAGATGAAAATCACCAGGACCGCAATGATAGCGCCTGTTCTGCTGGCCAGATTCCTACCCATGGTCGCTTTGTTTCCTTAATCCCGGGGCTACTTTTGCTCTTCTCTTCCGGGTCTTGTAAATACTCCCAACTTCACTCTTTTGCCATAGCAAAGACGATTGCGAAAGAGCCTCCCGCCTCAGGAGGTCTTGCCCGGATCCTCTTCCGTGGTGACGGCCGCAATCGAACTCTTGACAAACTCCAGTTTTACGCCGTCCGGCTGCGTCCGCAGGATCAGCACATCATCTTTTACGCTGAGAATCACACCCCGAATGCCGCCATTGGTGGTCACCCGATCACCCGGCTTAAGGGCCGCCAGCATCGCCGCCCAGGCTTTCTGCTTGCGCTGGTTGGGTGCGATGAGCAGAAAATACATGGCCACAAACATCAATAGCAGCAGCGGGATGCCGCCAAACTGGCTCATGATCGATCCGCCACTCGCCACCATTGCCAAACCCGAAGCACTCACGTCAACGTCCTAACCTGCGCGCCGGCGCATCCATCGTTTCGCCGGCCGCGGCTTCTTTGAAGCCTGAAGATGGGGGATTCTCGCTCGCCCGCAAGGCAAGCACCGGGTAAAGGGCAAGCACCGGAGACCCTCCGCAGCATGGGTAGCTCTCCCGGACACACGCCCGCAGACGCCCGTCAATCGCACCTGTGGATTAAGCATCGCGGAACGGGGGAGTGATGTCAAGGAATCGCAGGTGGGAGTCAAGGTGGGAATCGGACGCCGGCCCAGACCCGGCGACGTATTTCCCTTCGCCTCTGGCAGGAAACCCTGCGGCCATCCTGCGCCGCTGTGGCTCGACAAAAAGCTCCGCCGCGCTGCTCTGCGCTACCCTTTCCCCATGCGACTCAAGCTCAGCGACGTACGCGCCGAACTGCCGCCGTTGCTTCATCTGGCCATTCCACTGATCGCCGGCGAGCTTGGCTGGGTCTCCATGTCGCTGGTGGATACCGTCATGCTCGGGCACCTCCCCAACCCAGCCCTGGCCATGAGCGCGGCTGCTCTGGCTCAGGTCCCCTTCAACGTCGCCTGCTTCGGCCTCGGCGGCATTCTGCTCGGTCTGGACACGCTCATCTCCCAGGCCTTGGGCGCCCGGCGGCAGCATGAGGCCAACCGCTGGCTCTTCCACGGCATTCTGATGGCCGTCGCTCTCTCCGCCCTGCTCACCGTTCTGTTTGTCCTCACTCCGCTGCTGATGATGCGGCTGCCGGTCGACCGCGCCATCCTGGTCCAGGCTGCCCCGGCCCTGCAGGGCCTGAACTACGGAACGCTCCCCCTGCTCCTATACTTCACCCTGCGCCGCTATCTGCAGGCCCAGCACCATGGCCGCCCCATCGCCTTCGCTCTGGTCTCCGCCAATCTGGTGAACGCAGTCGGCGACTGGGCGCTGATCTTCGGCCATCAATTTCGCCTCGGCATCCTCACGCTGCGAATTCCGGCCTACGGCGTCACCGGCTCCTCCTGGGCGACCAGCTTCGCCCGTCTCTACCTGATGCTGGTTCTGCTGATCGCGCTATGGAGCGGAGAACGTAAGCACCAGTATGGGCTTCGCGACAGCCTTCGGGGGCGCAATGCCGACGCCCAGGCGGCCACAGGTAGACTCGCTGGACGCTCGGGAACCCCTGGAAGAGATAAGGACGGGCTGCGCGTCAACCGGAGAGCCAGCCTGGGGTGGTTCCAACTCTCGCACCTGCGCCAACTCTTCCTGCTGGGCGCGCCGGCCGGAGCCTCCATCCTCGCCGAGATTGGCATCTTTGCCCTGGTCACCTCGCTCATCGCCACCTTCGGCCCCCTGCCCCTGGCCGGTCATGAGGTAGCGCTGCAGTGCGCCAGCACCACGTTCATGGTGCCCTTCGCCATCTCCGCGGCCACCTCCGTGCGCGTGGGCCACGCTATCGGACGCATGCGGATCGGAGCCGCACGCGCGGGCAACGTGCTGGCCGCGGGCTGGAGCGGCATCGGCTCCGGGGCCCTGTTCATGCTCTGCGCCTCCGTGCTGCTGCTGACCTTCCCCAGCCGCATCGCCCACCTCTTCACTCCCAATCCGGAGGTCGTCTCCGCTGCTGTTCCTCTGCTACTCATCGCCGCCGGCTTCCAGTTCTTTGATGGCGTGCAGACCACCGCAACCGGTGCGCTGCGCGGCGTTGGCAATACCAGAACGCCGTTCCTGATTCAGCTCCTTGGTTACTGGGGCATCGGCATGCCGCTGGGCATCCTGCTGGGATTCCATGAGAAACTCGGCGCCGCCGGTCTGTGGTGGGGACTTCTGATCGCCCTCTCCTCCGCCGCCATCCTGCTCTGCCTGGTCTGGCGCCACAGCACACGCGCCCTCTCCTGAAGCGCGATCGCGCACCCAAAATCTGCCAGCCGAGACAGCTTCACGCAAATCGTTGACGACCGCGGGATCGTGATGCGAGGCCCCTCCAGAGCAGGTGCGATAGAAATGCGGTCATCGGTTCCGGAACCAGGGTCGCGCTGCGCGCAGAGGCTTTCGCGTAGCCTGGACCACGCTGGCGGAGCATTCAAGGTTCTTTCATGCGGGGCTGGGCCCTGAGCCAGACAAAGATGAGCAGAATGGCGAGGATGAAGACAAGCAAGCGCAGGGGAGCCAGAGCGCGGGTCTGAACGGACGAAGTGCTTGGCGTTGCGGATGGGGATGCGCCCGTCAAGCGGGGATGCGAGCCATGCGGCGGTGAAGTGCCCTCGGCGGAGGCCGAGGAAGCGCATGGGCGTCTCCAGAAGGACCCTGGCGATAAGAGAAGTCAGGCGCTAGAGCATTTTCAGTGTAAGTGTAAACAAACGCTTCGACTTCTGTGAGCGTTTTCCCCAATGAAAACGGCACCGCACGCCCTCTCCGGTGTACCCATCAACACTGAAAACGCTCAACACTGAAAACGCTCTAAAACACGGTGGCGCTCCTCGCAGGAAGCATTCGGGTTCCGCAGCACCAGAGCACACGCGGACATTGGCGCGGCCAGCCCGAACGCAACCGCATGAATTTCCGTTGAATGAAGGCATTGTCACCAAACCGTGAATGTTTTCATCCCGCCATCAACGGAATGTAACTTCTGCCCCTTAGCTTCGGAGTCGCGTGTCTCGATCGAGTCGATCACAGACGGTCGTCACGCGCAGAATTCCAATTTGAGAGGACAGGGAATGCGATATTTTCTGGAGCGGGTATTACTTTGCGTCTTTCTGCTGCTGATACAAGGCGGTCCCGCGCATGCGCAGGATGCAGCCACATTGCAGGGAACGGTGACGACAGTTTCCGGAGCGCCGCTGGGAGGCGTGAAGATTACGATTGTCAACCTGGAATCGAAGGCGATTACGACGGTGACGAGCGAAAACAGCGGAGCATTTGAGGCTCCGAATCTGGTGGCGGGAAGTTACACGGTGACGGCCGGCCTGAGAGGGTTTGACGTGTTGACGAAGAATGGAATCGAGCTCGCCACCGGGCAGAACCTGCCGGTGCATCTGGCGATGGTGATTTCATCAAATGCCGAGTCCGTGACGGTGACGGCCGATGCTTCCCCGGAGACTTCCGTGACGGAGGCTAAGATTTCCAACGCGGAGATGGAAGGCGTAGCCGGACCCTTCGGCAGCGCCGCGCAGGCCCTGACGGCCGCGCCCGGCATCTATGTGTACGGCTATGGCGGCGTCGCGCCGACGGCGCGCAGCGAGGTGGTGGTGCGCGGCATCAAGGCAGGGTGGTCGAGCGTGAACGGCGATGTGCTACGCAACGGAGTGACGTTTCTCTTCGACGGAATTCCGATGAACAACCTGATCTCCAACAATGGCCAATGGCAGACCACGCAGATTCCGATCACGGATATGATTTCAAACATCGACGTGAGCTATGGACCGGGCGCACCCTCAAATCGCTGGTTTGACAGTATTGGCGGCACGGTGAACTATCTCCCGTTTCAGCCCAAGGGCACACCGGGGCCAGATCTGAAGGCCGGTGTGAGCATAGGGAGTTACAACACCTATATTGAACACTTTGTGGCGCGCAGCGGAAATTACAAGGGATGGTCTGGATTGCTGGCGTTCGGTTATGCGTCGAACGACACGTTCCGCACAGGAACAATCGGAATTCCAAAGTTCAATGCGCCTTCGTCGGGTTATGCCTCCCTGGTGAAGGTGGAGCATTTCTTCGATCGCGGGAGCCTGAGTTTCGGCTACTATCATGGGCGAAACACAGAGTTTCGCCCGAATTTCCTGCCTCTCGTTCCCATTACACCTGCGTCAAACAACAACTACGGCGACGCAGTGACGACCACGGGGCTCTACGGGCCGGATTCACAGCCGGGAACGGCAGTACCGGTCAATGCGCAGTACTATAGCCAGCAGACAAGCGGATTCTATTCCTCGCTGGCCGAGAATACCTGGTTCAAACAGATCAGGACTCAGAGCGACATCGTGTATTCCAAGCTGGAATTGGAGCTGTCGCCGCGAGTTACGATGCATAACTCGGAGTGGTTCAGGCACGGGTATCGCCTGCATAACCGAGTGGTGAACTTCTATGGGCCGAATTACACTGTGGGGCACGAATGGTATGACCCTGCCTCGAATGCGGTGGGTTCGCAATCCTCGGCGGATATCCAGGCTCCGCATAATCTGATCACGCTGGGCGGATACTGGATTCATCAGGAGTATCGCAATCCCGTGGCGCTCTTCAATCCGGGGCTGGGGACTTCCAAGACTGCGCCGGCGTTTTTCAACAGTGATCATCTTTATAACGACTACGGGTTCCTGTTTCTTCAGGATCGCATCGATCTGTTTCACGAGCGGCTGATCGTAACGCCCGGCTTGGCCGAGCAGCTTTTTCGTACGGAGTACTTCAACACCGGTCTGACGGATTTTCCGCTGGGGTCGCCGGGGAACGATCCGGAGCAGGCACCGAGCGCGAGCAAGAATTTCTCGCAGATTGCGCCGTCCATGGGTGCACAGTTCCGCCTGCTGAACTGGTTCACAATGCACGGCAACTATGCGGTGACGTATGAAAACCCAACGGACTCGGCTTTTGGCGCAAACCTGCCGACAAAGGGCGTGAATATCAGCTTGCTCAAAGCGGTGAAGAGCGATAACCGCGAGTTCGGATTTCTGGTAACCAAGTGTCCATTCGTCTTTTTGGGAACCTGTTCTCTGGATGCGACGTACTTTCACGACAAGCTCAGCCATGTGAACGTCGTGACGCAGGTGGCGCAGCAGAGCACACCGTCCACGATCGCGCTGGCGTCGAGCGTGTACAACGGCGTTTCATTCAACTTTGACGAGTCACCGGGCCGGCATCTGCAGGTGCATGGCAATGGCATTATTCAGCACGATTACTTTCTCTCGTATATTCCCAGCGGCTCGACCGTGAACTACGGAAGCTACCCAATCTCAAACTCTCCGCGCTACAGCTCCAACCTGGGACTGACATCGGCGTGGGAGTCTGGCGGCAAGATGATGGAGCTTACGCCCGGGCTGTGGTGGCAGTATGTTGGGCAGCGGTATCTGTTCAGCAACCTGATTGCCGCGCCGACGGAGCAGTCTGTACCGGGGTATGGGGTGGTCAACTTCAATATGGACGGAAGGGTGGGCAGCGTGGGACAGATCTTCCACATGAGGAGCGGACGCGGGATTCCGCTGCGGTTTTCGCTGGGTGTGGAGAACCTGCTGAATCGAAAGTACAATCCGACGGCGTACATCACGAGCGGCGGATACTTTGGCACAAGCTTTGGCGGGTATACGCTGGTGGACCCGGGCGCACCGCGCGAGTACATCGTCTCAATCAATATCGGTGGGAAGAAAGGGTGAAAGAAAAGGCTGGACGATGGGCCGGGGATGAAGCCCGCTGGCTTCATCCCCGTTTTTTCTGCCCTGTGCCGTCCCAATCCCAATGGTGGGCTATAAGTTTCTTTCTAGGCGTATGCTGCTACCGCGGCCTTGACAGCACCTCGGCGAAGATTGAATCGGGCCAGTTGAGAGCAAACGGCAGCGTCTATCGTCACGCCGGCAAGCACAGCGGTGCTCGTCCCAGAAGTCTCCGATGCTCGCGGGCCGGCAACTCAGAAGAGGAGAAAGTTCACCATGACAGTTCTAGCTACAAGGTATGAATCGATGGAAACGGACAAGTTCCTACAACTGCACTTGGCGTTCGCCCCGTCACGCATCCTGATGGCGGCGCTGCAGCTCAGAGTGTTCTCCCACATTGCCGCCGGGAACAACTCCGCAGCGGCCATCGCTCGCTCCGCCGGAGCCTCGGAGCGAGGCATGCGCATGTTGCTGGATGCGCTCGTGCCACTCGATCTGCTCGGCAAAGCACACGGAGTCTATTCTCTTCCGCCCGCTTCCCAGCAGTATCTGGTTCACGAGAGTCCGGATTACCTGGGCTACATGATGGAAAACGAGGCGCTGTGGGCTGCCTGGAGCGATCTAACCGAATGTGTCCGTACCGGCAGGCCCTCAGCGGCGGTCAACCGGCGGGAGACAGCCGAGGAGTTCTTTCCCGTCCTGGTGCAGGGCCTGCACATCACTCATCGCGAGCCGGCGCGCCGCCTGGCGCGGGCACTTGAGTCAGGCGACTCCGGCCGCAGCCTCCAAGTGCTCGATGTGGCCTGCGGCTCCGGCGTTTGGGGTATCGCCATGGCGGAAGCCAACCCCCACGCTCACGTCACAGCGCTGGACTTCCCCAAGGTGCTGGATCTGACGCGGAAGTTCACGCTTCAGCACGGCGTGGAGAGCCAGTTTGATTTTCTCTCCGGCGACCTGAAGGAGACGGATCTGGGAGAGAGTCGATTTGATCTGGCGCTGCTCGGCAACATCGTTCACTCGGAGGGCGAGCGCTCCTCGCGCCACCTCTTCACCCGGCTGCATCGGGCGCTGCGTCCCGGCGGCCGCGTCGCCATCCTGGACATGGTCCCCAACGATGACCGCACCGGACCCATGTTTCCGCTGATGTTCGCCCTGAATATGCTGGTCAACACCGACGAAGGAGACACCTATACCCTGGCCGAGTACTCCCAGTGGTTGCGCGAAGCCGGTTTTGCCCGAAGCGAACCTGTCGATCTCGGCCTGCACTCGCCGGTCATTGTCGCCAACAGGGAGTAACGGCCACCTCAGCAGCCACCTGCGGAGAAGCTTGTCGAAACCCTGGATAAAAGGGCGTTAAGGTGCCTGCCGGCCAGTGCGGACGGCAGGCGTCTCCGGCTCGAACAGGAGCGCGCCGTTCGCGGTACAGACCGCAGCGCCCTTGCGGGGCGAACGCCGCGGTCATGGCGAATCTTTGCGCTTCCCTGCCCGGCCGGTCTACCAACGGCAGGCTGGGGATTTACCTGGCGAAGATCCCGGCCAGGGACTCTCGCACACTCCAGGCTGTAAGTAGCCAGAGGACAACTACCACGGTCGCCAGCGGGAGACCGCTGGGAGCCATGAAGGAGTGAAAGAGCACGATGTTGACGATCACCGGCCCCAGCAGTACCAGCGCCAGGGCGACGTAGCGCCCCACCAGCAGAAGAATCCCGCCCAGCAACTGCAAAAGGAAGATCACCACCAGCATGTGGGAGACAAACAACGCGCCCATGAACTGCCCCGCTACACCGGACGGCGGAGGCATGGGAATGAAGTGCAGGAACCCATTGGCTCCAAAGACCAGAAAGATCAAGCCCAAGAGATACCGCGCAATCAAAGAGGCAACTTTCATACTTCATCTCCTTATCAACAGCTCAACAGCAAATTTCCTCGGCCCGCTTCCGTCAGGAAGTTTGCCCCTTCCGGACCACTCCTGTCCATAGCCCTGTTCGTCACAGGTTCAAGCCCGAGCCTCAGCCAAAGCAGCAACGGCCTTGTCGTGGGGCAGGAGAAACTCTCTCCGGTCCGCTCCGTAGTTCAGAGCCGAAGCGCCGCCGGCAGTATGGAAGGCCACATCCGTTATGCCGATGAACCCAAACAACGTCTTCAGATAAGGCTCGATAAAGTTCAGAAACTCCAACCCTGATCCGGGACCATACTTGCCGCCCGTGGCCACCAGAAGCGTTGCCTTCTTGCCTTCCAGCAGCCCCTTCGGCGACCCGTCCACATAGGCGAAGGTCTTGCCCACCCGCACCACCTGGTCGATCCAGAGCTTGAGAACGCTGGGAATATTGAAGTTGTGCATCGAGACCCCGATGGCCAGCTCATCCGCCGCGTCCATCTCCGCAAGCAGCTCATCGGACTTGGCCAGCAGCTCCCTCTGCTCCGGGGTGCGCGCCTCCTCCGGCGTGTAGGCCGCCGCGACCCAATCGGCGGTGATCGCCGTCAAACCGCTCCGGGTCAGGTCGCGGGTGATTACCCTCCCCTCAGGGTGGGACGTCTTCCAGTTCTCCACATAGGTGCGGGACAAATGGCGCGAGACCGAAGAGGCCCCCATCGGACTCGAATCGATGTGTAGCAATGTAGCCATGGTGAATCTCCTTTACAACAGTTGATGTCTAAACAACGGATGTCGATTCAACGAATACCCGACATTTGTCGCTTAGTCAACAGATAGTGTTAAATGGGATTGAGGAACCTGCCGACCATGGCGTTGCCGTCAGCCATCTCCGAAGGTTTCCTGTCTCCATCCGAGCCCCGCGTGGCCTCGCCGGAGGGAAGTGAGAGCCAGGACCCCCGGGTGCGCCGGACGCGCCAGATCCTCCAGCAGACCCTCGCCGAGCTTCTCCGCACCCGCGAGTTTGAGACCCTCTCCGTGCAGGAGATCACCGACGCCGCCGGGGTAAACCGCGCCACCTTCTACGCTCACTATCCAGATAAATTCGCTCTGCTTGAGTGCATGGTTGCGGGCCGCTTTCACGCTCTGCTGCAAGGCCGCGGGGTGGTCTTTGATGGCTCCTGCAGCATGGCGCTGCAGGGGATTGTTCTGGGAGTCTGCGACTTCCTGACCCAGTCGCTGCGCCAGGGCGCCGGCGCCCAGTGCCCCAAGGCCAACCCATTGCCCCCGCACATGGAGTCAGCCATCATCGCCGTCGTCCGGGGCATGCTGCTGGACGGCATTCGGAAGCACCCTCCCGAGGGCGCGCACTCCCCTGAACTCCTGTCCTCGACGGCGAGCTGGGCGATCTATGGTGCGGCCCGCGAGTGGCTCCAGACTCCGAACCATCTCTCCTCGGAAGAGTTCGCCCCGGCCATTCAGCGGCTGGTAGCCCCTATTCTGCATCCAGAGAGCTAAGCATCTGGCCGTGCCGCTCTCGGGAGAAGCGACGCGCCGTCCGGCTGGAGCCAGACATTCTCCCCATGAGCGCCTGATTCGCAGCTCGGCAGGAGAGGATTTCACCCTGGCTGATGGTTTTCCTGCAAATACTCCACATAACCCAGCAAAGCTCCCCAGTGATAGAAGCGGTCGCTGTTCCTGACGTCGTCGCCCTCGCCCAGAATGGCGTTGTAGTTTTCGTGCACGTGGCGATGCTGACTCCACTCGCGCAGAAACAAGGCATAGGACTTGGACGCCAGCGCGGCTTGTGCATTGGGAAGGTTGTAGTTGCACAGGCCAAGGTACACCAGGTAGTTCATCGGTCCCCATATTCTTCCCCGCCAGTAGTTCTGGTCGCCAAAGGCAGGATCGTCTCTGGCGATTGAGGGCAACACCCACTCTCCCCAGAACTCCGCCGGGTTCATCAGGTGCCGGTCCACCATCTGGCGCGCCTGTTCCGGGGTCGCAGCATGCGCCAGAAGCGGATAGAAGTTCGTCGGGGAGAGCCGGTGGCTGAACTTGCCGGTGTGCAGATCCTTGTTCAGAAAGATGCCTGCTTGTGGAACCCACAGTGCTTGCAAGCTGGCGCGGTACTGGGAGCTGCGCGCGCGCAGCTCGGCGGCTGCGGAGCTTTGATGCAGCAGATCCGCCATCCTGGCCAAAGCATCGCAGTCGGCGATATAGAGACTCATCAGGCCTACGTCCGCAAACTCCAGGACATGCTTGTTGGGGTCGTACACGGCATGGTCGTACATGGGACTGTTGTCCAGGCCTGACTCAAGGATTGCGCCGGCGCGAGTGCCCCGAAAGGCTCTCTCCAGACTGCCCGGCGGATTGTCGCCATCACTGCCCCAGGCCAGATATCCATCGATAGCCCGATGCTGCGACCACCACCGGTTCCACCGCAGCAGGAAGGGAAAGGCATCCTGGAGCAGCCATCGATCATGGTACTTCTCATACAGGCCAAGGACGGTGATGGAACCTACCGGCGGCTCGGAGCGATCAAAGCTCTTCCAGTTCCCGGCCCGCGCGTAGTTTGGTACGAACCCTTCCGATGTTCTGCTGCGCAGCGTCTCGATCGCGTCCGCATAAGCCAGGTCACGGTCTCCCACGGAGGCCATGGTGGCGGCAAAGAATGTATCCCAGTCGAAGAGCACGTATCCGCCCCATTGCACACTCCAGATACGGCTCACCGGGGATACCACTCTTGCTTGCTCCGGCTCAAAAATCGTATCCCAGCCGAGTGTTGTCTCAATGGCGTCCACGATCGGCCGGGCGTTCGAATTTGTCCCCAGAGAGGCTTCGAACGCCGCATGTTCACGAGCGAGGATTGCCCTGACCTCCTTGAGGCTGCGGCGATGTCCTGTACTGATGGCCACCGGCGCGGTGAGGTCTGCCGCGTAGTAAGGGCCGCCCACGTCCGGCTGCGGAAGTTCCTTGGGGCCTGCCTTCTTGCACGTGCAAAAGACGCGGATGATTCCTGAAGGCGTCTGTGCTTCGATCGTGCCGTTGCGCCAGCCAACCAGGCCGGGACGGTTCCAAAGCATGTCCACGGAGAAGAAGGCGGTGAGCGCAAGACCCTGAGCTGAGTTCGGCAGCGGCGTGACCAGCATGACCAGATCAGCGCCCTCGTGGGCGGTCTGCACGCGCCACGCGTCCGACTTCCATGACACCTGGAGATCGGTGTAACTGCCGTTCCAGGCATGCGGGCCGGGCCGCACCTGCTCTGCTCCCGGCGCCAGCCGGCCGATCAGCGTCTCGCGCAGAAAGGCGTTGCCGGACGAGGTTGTGTTGTGCTCGATACCCAGATGAATTGCCACCCCGGCAGGCAGAAGCACCTGCGTGGTCACGCTATGGGTATCCCAGGTGTTCCACCCGCGAGCCAGCCGGTGTTGCACAGCCTTGTATTGAGGCGAAAGGGCAGGCAGGGCGGCAGCCGCCGTGACGCTGGGGAGCGATTGCGCGCCGGCGAAGACCGGAGCAAGCCAATAAGCCATCAGACCGGCCATCAGACAGAAGCGGAACCTTGCCAAGCTCAACCAGCCGTCAACTCCCATAAGTCACCTCTCGATCCAGACCCATTTTGCAGCGCCTGATCCCCTGCACCACGTAGCGCTCAGGCCGGGTAGCGCTCAGGCCGGCTGCAAACTGCCGGTCCCACGCGAGTCAGTTTTGTGCGCTGGATTGTCACCGTGCAGCTATGGAATTCAATCCTCTCCCAACCCCTCGCCGCTGGTCGCGCCGTTTTCATGGAACAGGGAAATTCCGTCGTCTGGTCCAGCATAGACCTATACCATCTTGACCGCTCGCCGCTGCGATGCGCTCAGAGGGGAGAATCCAATGGCGAGGACCGAGCCTGCCCGAACCAAAGGCGGGATGATTGAAGAGGGCCAAAGCCCTTGTCGATGCTGGTCCAGCCCGTAGCAGCCTTCCTTTGTCGGCGAGGCAACTCCGGCGCTACG
>JAJYZE010000274.1 GCA_021800195.1 Acidobacteriota bacterium | reverse complement strand
CCCTGTCCGAGTCGTCGGCTTCGGACAGCTCGGGCTTCGCAGCATCCGAGGCTGACCCCGCAGAGATCGACGGGCCGGGAGCCTCCGAAGCCGGCGCAGGTCCGGCAGAGGCAGACGCGGTTGATGAGGACGGAGATCCGCAGACCGGCGCCGAGGAAGAGAAGGACGAAGCCGGCCCTGGCTCGCGGGAGTTCCGCGAGTGGCTGAAGCGACTGGAGGCGACGCCCGAGAGCCAGAAGTTCGCCAAACAAGTTCGCGCCGACTTTTACAAGGCGCAGCAGATCGCCCAGATTGACCCCGAGGGGATCAACGGCATCCGCCAGAAGTATGCGCTGCTGGAGAGCGTCGGCGGCGCGGAAGCCGTCGCCGATCTTCAGGAGCGTGCGGCCGAGTCCGATGCTCTGGACCAGGCGCTGGGTACCGGCGACCCGCGAGCGCTGGACGTCCTGGGCCCGGAGTTCGACGCCGGCCTGGCCAAGCTCGCGCCCGCCTTTCTGGACCGCGTCCAGCGCGCTGACCCGGAGGCCTTCTCCTCCGCCATGCTGCCGCACCTGATGACCACCCTGGCCGGAGCGTCCCTCACCGCCGACCTGAGCCGCATGGTGGAGGTGATGAACGCCGCGCATCTGGACGACAAGGCAAAGCTGGACTCCGTCGGAAGACTGCTGCGCAGCATTGCGCAGTTCTACCGCACGACCGAGGAGAAGGCGGCCAGCCTCAAGTCCGCTCCCCTCGATCCCGAGCGCCGCGCCTTCGAGTTGGAGCGCAGCCGCTTCGAGCGGCAACAGCAGCAGGCCCACTGGAGCAACCACATCATTCCCCAGGTGGCCGGCTACGAGAAGCAGAAGCTGGAGGAAGCCTTTCGTCCCTTCGCCTCCAGACTTCGCCTGGATGCGGCCGCGACAGAAGATCTGTTCCATGCCTTTCGCTCCCGGCTCAAGGAGCTGGGGCAGGCCGACACCGCCTACCTGAAGCAGATGGGCATCTACCACAAGCAGAAGAACCCGGATCCGGCCACGGTGGCGAACTTCGTCAAGGCCGCCATCAACCGTCACTACAAGACCGTGGTGGAAGGAGTCGTCAAGGCGCGTTATGGCCGCTTCCTGGGCGCGGCGCAGGTCCAGTCCCGACGGGTGCAGCCCACGGCGCGGCAGGGCGATGCCCGCAGCGGGGCTCCGACGATTGTGAGCGCCAAGCCATCTCCCGATCAGATCGACTACCGCCGCACGCCGGAGGCGGACCAGTGGAACGGGATCTACACCCTGAAGAACGGGAACCGCGTGAAGTGGGTTCGGCCCGCGTAGTGGAGTAGAGATTTTTTTGAAGCCGCAGGTGCGAGATCGCTACCTCGTTAAACGCGTCGCCTTCCGGCCTTTCGTAGCACCCAGAGACAACAGAGACATCGCGAAGGCGCAGGCAAGCCGCAGGTTGGGCCCGCCTGCGGCCTATCCCATTGCTCCGGAAGGGCAAAAATATGCCAGTTACAGAGTTAGCGTATGAGGCGGTAGAACTGGAAGCATTCGTGGATCAGATTCCCGACTATCAGGCCCGCTTCAACAAGTTGCAGCAGCGCCTGATGAAGGACGGCAAGAAGGTCCCCATCAGCAATATGACCAGCGCCGGCGGCGTGCAGCGCCAGCCGCTGCGGGTGCCATTCCGCGCCCAGGGCGGGGCCGGCATTCAGCAGTTCGCCGCCGACACCTCCAGCAGCATCGCCATGTGGCCGCGCGGCACCGGTTCCACCACGGACGCCTTTGTCGCCGCTCCGGTGCGCATCATCAACACCTGCGAGATCTCCAACCTGACCCAGCAGGCCACTGACGGCAAAGACCGCGGCCTGGTGAAGGTGAACAAGGAGGAGATGAAGCAGAGCCTGCGCTCCTTTGAGAACGGCATCGAGGGCCTGTTCAACGGGGACGGCTCCGGCACCATCGCCAGCATTCCCTCCACCGCCACCGTCAGCTCCGGCTCCGGCGCCGGCGCGCAGACCAGCTACATCAGCGGCCTGACCACGGTGGCTGGCTTCACCGATCAGCAGGTGATCCAGATTCTGCCTGCGGTGGGTGGAACCGCTCTGGGCACGGCCACCATCAGCTATGTGGATCCGGTGGCGCAGACGCTCTGGTTCTCCACCGTGTTGCCTGCCGGAACAGCCACCGGCAACATCCTGGTGGTGATGGGCGCCACCGGAGCCGCCGGCAGCTCCATCTACGGCTCCAAGTACTGGATCGCCAACGGATCCACCGGCACCATCGCCGGCATCAACAAGGCGCTCTATCCCGGCCGGCTCTCCACGCCGACCATCAACCTGAACGGCTCCGGAGCCATCACCAGCGCCATGGCGCAGCGCATTGAGGCGCTTATTGCGCGCGCCCGCGGCGACGGCCACGGCGAGGAAGAGCCGGACGACGCCAACGAGTTCTACTACACGAACTTCGCTCAGGGCGTCGCCGCCTCCAATAACTACTACAACCCAGGCATCACCCGCCTGGACCAGGACGTCGACACGGTGGTGGACACCTCGAAGAAGTTCATGCAGAAGACTCTCTTCGGGCGTCCCGTCGTCTACTCCAGCACCGCCGATCCCACCCAGATCCAGCGCTTCAATCCCAAGGACTGGTACGTCGGCGTGCTGTTTGACACTCGCCTGCATGAGTGGACCCCGGGCAATACCATCGCTCCCACTCCGGCGGCGACCAGCGGGTATACCTACTACGACTCCATCACCTTCGGCTACGAGTGCGGCCTGCAGTTGGTCTGCTCGGATCCCAAGGATCAGTTCTACGTTCAGGGTTGCCCAGTACCTCAGATCTAGCGCCTCAGATCTAGTTCCGCAGATCTAGTTCCGCAGATCTGGCGCCGCAGATCTGGCGCTGGCTCCCAACCCTGAGCAAAACCGCCGGGCGCCCCACCCTTCGCGCGGCAGGTTGCGCGAAGGGTGGGATGGCACGGAAGCCTGACCTTCCAGGCCGAACCGCTGTGCCTGAGGGAGGGTGATTCTTCACCCTCCCTCAAGTTTTTATGAAAGAGAGACAGAAGAGACATGAGCCTTCCCTTGATCGATGGACGAGCGCCTATCCCATTTCAGCCGGTGCTGGATCGCATCTTCGTCGAAGAGATTCCGGTGCACGACAACCGCATCGTCACGCCCGGCGGACTCACCCTGGAGCGCAGCGAGCGCTTTGCCGCCAAGGCGATGACCGGCCGCGTGCTCGCCGTGGGAGACGGCGTTCCCATGGCCGGCGTGCTGATGCCCATGCCCTACAAGGCAGGTGATGTGGTGCACTGCAGCGAGTATGGGCGCGAGTACATCAACCTGCGCACGCAGCAGGCAGGCGAGCGCGCCTTCACCCGCGATGAGGTGCGCACCTTCATCATCCGCGTGGCCGATACCCACGGGAAGTTGCCTTCGGAAGAGTCCGCACCCTCTGCCTCTTCCAGCGGAGAGCCGGACCGTGCATAGGCAGTGCCCCCCTGAGTTTCAGGACGCCTTCACCCGTCAGGGTGGAACCAACCCATACGGCGAGCCGGTCTTCAAGCTGCTCTGGAGCGAGTGCGCCACGGCGCGCGCCGGAGGCTACTGGGCCAGGGACGGCTTCCTGGGTTATCGCGACTTTCTGGTAGGCGGCAAAGAACCCTGCTGGCTGCTGATGATGTGGAAGCCAGCGCAGGACTTCGGCTCGCCCACGCGCTGGTACTATCAGCACCGCGATGAGGCCACCGGGCTGCAGGAGCTGGGCGACTATCCCTTCCACGGACAGTATGTCGTGCTCCAGCGCCTGGTTCACTATGAGTCGGTCGACGGCCGGATGCGCGCCGAGATTCTGGAGCTGAGCAGCTTCCTGGTGGACGTGATGCTGCCGGCGGTGAAGTTCTGGCAGGCGCTCAACGAGGAAGAAAAAGCCGCAGCTCTCAAGCTGGAAGCCGAGCTGGCTGAGAATGAGCTGCTGGACGAGATGCTGGAGGCCAAAGCCGACTGCGCGCCGGCCTTCCGTGGCGCAACCGCCAGCTACACCAACCAGGGCTGCCGCACCAGCGTGCTGGCGAAAAAGGTGGAGGTCATGGAGCGAGGCATGCGCCAGGCCATGGCCATTGCCGCCCGCATGCCCCGCGGCCTGATGCAGTTGAGCGAAGCAGGCTTTTGAGCCTCAATCTACCCAAGGAGACAGAATGGCAACCTTACATGGCTTGGATGACCCGGAGGTTCAGCCTCTGATGCAGAAGATGAACGCGGATTCGTGGGATCCACGCATCGACCGCAATATGCTGCGGCCACCGGAGCGCTTCATCTACATCTTTACCGTCTCGCCGCGCGAGTTCATCGTCGACCGGCCTCCGCTGTGGATCAAGTTCCGTCTGCGCGCCTGCCCCAAAGGCCGGCGCTACGCTCTGGTCACGCGCATCCCTGATCCGCTGATGCAGAAGGTGCATAACACCGATACCGGCAAGTTCCGCGGCGAGGCGCACGACGGGCTGCGCTGCACCATCGACCTGCTGAATCCGAACAATCCCACCAACGATCCGGACTGG
>JAJYZE010000015.1 GCA_021800195.1 Acidobacteriota bacterium | reverse complement strand
TGGAAAGAGTAGAGCCTTCGCTGTTTTGGGGTGCCGGCCGCCTCAAGAAGGAGCATCGCAGAGGATTGGGCGGCGGAATTCGATTTTGAGGGTTGAGAGGAAGGCGGCGTTGGCGCGGAGCGAGTGGTTGAGCGAGCGCGAGAGGAAGCCACGCCCGACGCGCCTGCTGGAGGTCGGAAGCCTGCGGGGATCTGTGCGCATAGCCGACTGCTGGTGGATCAGATGCGCGCTCCTGGCGCTGGCGCTGGCATCAGCGGTGGGAGTGGCCGGCGCTGCGACGGCCTCAAATCCCGCCCCTGCTGCGCAAAGCGTGCAGAATGCATTGCCGGCGCTCCACCAAAGCCTCTGGTCCAAGGCCGGAGCCAGGGTGACTGCGGTCAAGTTTCTCGGCGTGACCTTTCCCCCCGGTGATGAGATCTTCGCTCAGCTTCAACAAAAGGCTGGCCAACCGCTGGATCCTGGCAAGGTGCGAGCCGACGAACGCCGGCTCTTTGCCACGGGGATGTATGTGGATCTTGCCGTCGACCTGATGGTTTCTGGAACGGGAGTCACCCTGGTGTATGCCGGTCAGCCGCGCTACTTTGTGGGGCGCGTGACCATTGCGGGGGTGAACAGCAGCCGGCTGACATCGCTGCTGGAGTTCGCGACCCGTCTGGATCCGGGAGCGCCATTTTCTGATGGGGCTCTGGCGATTGCGGCGGAGGCAGTGAAGGAGGCTTTGGCTGAGAATGGCTTCTTTGTCCCGGTGGTCACCATGCGGACCAGCGTAGACCCCGTTGCGGACCAAGTGAACGTTACCTTTACGGTGATTATAGGACCGCAGGCACACATCGGTTCTGTGACTGTGGACGGTCCGGACCCTGGGCTGGATATCGCCACCTTCCGCCGCAAGGGGCACATGAACTGCGGCCGGTTCGCAACCCTGTGGGATGACGCCCTCCACCGGAGGTGCATCTTGAGCGTGACGCGTGAAACCGTGAGCAACGCGCTCTCCGGAGTTCGCTCCTTCTACCAGAATGAGAACCGCCTGGAAGGAACCATCAGCCTCCAGCGCTCCGTCTATGGATCGTCCACCCGTCAGGTGGGCTATAGCTTTTACGCCAATCAGGGGCCGAAGGTCGAGGTATCCGTTGCCGGCGTGAAGCTCTCCCGCTCGCGAATCAAGCTGCTGGTGCCCGTCTATGAAGAAGGAGCCGTGGATCATGATCTGCTCAATGAAGGCCTGTACAACATCAAGGATTATCTGCAGCAGAAAGGCTACTTCAATGTAACGGCCAAGGTGCAGTTGCTGACCGGCGGAAATGGAGATGTGAAGGTGCTCTATACCGTGCAGACCGGCCGCAAGCATAAGGTGACCTCCGTCAACATCCGCGGTGACAAATACTTTGACAGCAAAACCCTGAAGGCGCTGCTGCGGGTTAAACAGGCCAACGCCTACCAGCGCAGCGGGCAGTACAGCGCGCAACTGGTGGCCGAGGATGTCAGCTCCATTGAGGCTCTCTATCAGGCCAACGGATTCAGCCAGGTGAAAGTCACGCCGACGGTGAAGACGATTGATGCGGGACCGGGAGGCAAGCCGTTGAAGGTGTCTCAACTCAAGGTGCTGTTCACCGTAGACGAGGGGCCGCAGGAGAAGTTCGGCAACGTCGAGTTGACCGGAGTGGAGGGCCGATTCCGACTGGCCATTCTGGGGATGTTGAGCGCCAGAACCGGCCAGCCTTTCTCGCTCACCGCGCTATCGAACGATCGCGATGCCATCCTGAGTTACTATCTGGCGCACGGCTACGACCATGCGCGGGTGCAAATTTCAGATCGCACGGAGAAGTCCAATCCGTTGCGCACGGATGTAACGCTCCAGGTCACCCAGGGGCAGCAGGTCACCGTGCGCCACGTTCTGCTCTCCGGCGTCGTACATACCCGGCTCAAGGATGTGCAGAGTCAGATCCAGGTGCATGCAGGCGACCCTCTGGATCAGGCGGCGTTGCTGCAGACCCAACGCAACCTCTACAACATGGCTGTATTCAGTGAGGTCAATGCGGTGGTGCAGAATCCCAAGGGTGATTCGCCGGAGAAGGATGTGCTGGTGCAGGTTACGGAGGCCAAACGCTGGGACGTGACCTACGGTTTTGGTTTCGAGGCGCAGACAGGTACGCCAGGGGTGGTGACGGGTCTGCCCAAAGGTTCCACCACCGCAGCCCAGAACGGCAAGGCGGGGATCAGTCCGCGGGTATCGCTGGATGTGGCCAGGATCAACCTGCGCGGCACAGAGGATTCGCTCACCTTGCACTCCGACTACGGTCTTCTGGAAGAGATCGCTTCGCTGACCTACAACGTGCCGGAGTTCTTGGGCAAACCGAGTCTGACGGCATCCATCTCGGGGGGGTACGCCAATATTCAGGACATTACTACCTTTGCCTCTTCCACGCTGCAGGGCGATCTGCGTCTCACCCAGAAGGTGAAACGCGCCGACACCTTGATCTATGACTTCGAGTACCGGCGCGTGTCGGTGAATCCAAACTCACTGGAGATCACCCCAAACTTGATTCCATTGCTCTCCGAACCGGTGATTGTGGGAGGACCCCAGTTGACCTGGATCCATGACACACGCGATCCGGGTCCGCTGAATGCAACCAAAGGTCACTTCTTCTCCCTGCAGGAGATTCTGGCAACCTCAAAGTTCGGATCTCAGACCAACTTCAACTCGCTGGATGGCAGCGAGTCCTCCTATTACAGGCTGGGCAAAGGGTATGTGTTTGCGCGCAATACGCGCATCGCATTTGAGGAGTCCTGGGGGCCGAACCCGAATGCAAATAACGCGGGGCAGCAGATTGGTGTGGTATCCACCGCATGCGCCGGAGTCCTGCTCAGAACCAACCCGACCTGCGATGCAGTGCCCCTGCCGGAGCGATTGTACGTGGGCGGAACAGACTCCCACCGCGGATTTGGCCTGAACGACGGTGGTCCGCGCGACTTTACAACCGGGTATCCGGTGGGTGGGTCGGGCGCGGTGGTGAATAACTTCGAGCTTCGCATGCCGCCTTCCACCTTGCCGCTGGTGGGTGACAGCATCTCTTTTGTGCTCTTTCATGACATGGGCAATGCCTTTGAGTACCCCGGCGAAATGTTCAAAAGCATCGAACGCTTTCATCAGCCGGATAAGGCTGCGTGCAGAGATCTGGCCGGGCCGCTGGCTGCGGCCGGCGGCGTGGCCTCCAATGCCGTGGGCAGTTGCAACTTCAACTACTACTCGCACGCACTGGGCGTGGGCGTGCGCTACGGAACGCCCGTCGGACCTATCCGGCTGGACTTCAGCTATAACCTGAATCCGCCGATCTATCCTGTCTTTGACGACTTCACCGGCGTCCCGCCGTACGTTGGCGAGGCGAGCCACTTCAACTTCTTCTTCAGCATCGGGCAGGCCTTCTAGACGATGATGCGGCTGTTACGCCAACTCGAAGACGCGTGGAGCAGCAGAGGCAGCGCCTGGCTCAGGCCGTCTCTGCTGCTGGGCGCGGTCCTGGCGTGCGCTCCGGCGGCGGGCCGAGCGCTTGCGCAGAGCGCGCCTTCCCGGCTGCCGCCGGCCTCGAAGCCCTCTGTGGCCCAGTCGCAGTCGCCGCCCACGCAGATTCTGCTTCCCCGGCTGCCGCAGATGCCGCCAGTGGAGGGAGTGGAGGTGGATCGAGTGGTGGCCATTGTGAACGGCGACCTGATTCTGGATAGCGATGTGGACCTGGAGCGCAGGTTTGCAGCCCTGTTGCCCTACGGAGAGGCGAGCGGCCCCTACAATCGCGATGCCGCCATCGAGCGCCTGATCAATCGGGATCTCATCCTCCAGCAGATGCGGTTGCAGCAAGGAGATGAGATTACTCGGAAGGCTGCGGCCGAGGATCTGGCAGACCTGCGCAACTCCATTCCGGTCTGCAAAAAATATCGCTGCGAAACCAAGGATGGCTGGGAGAGATTTCTGGCCACGGAGGGTTTCACCCCGGAGAGTCTCCTCCGCCTGTGGCGTCGGCGGATGGAGGTTCTGGCCTTTATCGAGTTACGTTTCCGGACAGGCGTTACGATCTCGCCGGCGCAGATTGCGCAGTACTACCGGAGGACGCTGCTGCCCCAGTACGCTGCGCTGCGCGTAACGCCGCCGCCCCTGAACCAGATCTCCAGCCGCATCCAGCAGGTGCTGCTGGAGCAACAGATCTCCGGGCTGCTGGATGACTGGCTGAAGAGTCTGCGGGCTCAGGGCAATGTGGTTGTGCTGGATCACCGCGGCCCCAGCCCGGCGAACCTGCCCGCAGAGGAGGCGCGATGAGCGGAGAAGATCCTCGCAAGCCCCCGCCAACCGGGCCTTCAGCGCCTGCTTCCGCTGCTGATCAGCCCGCAGCGGGCAAGCGCGCTCTGCTACGCGTCTTTGCAAGAAGCGCAGCCTCGCTGGCCGCTTTCGTAACCGCGCTGCTCATCGCCGCCACGTGGTATACCGGAACGGCGGACTTTCAAGGCCGCCTGCGCAATGAGGTCGTCCGTACGCTCCAGAGCGCGACGGGGGGACGCGTTGAAGTCGGGCAGATCCGCTTCAGCCTCTGGGGCCTGGCCACCGAGGCCGACGGCCTGGTGATTCATGGAACTGAGGGACCGGGGCAGATGCCGTACCTTGCGGCGTCCAGGATCATCCTGCGCGCGCACTTCAACATGGTGCTGACGCACATTCGCGGGCTGGGGGCGCAGTCACGGATCAGCCTTCGCTATCTGCGTATCGAGCAGCCGCGCTTCCATCTGATCGTGTATCCGGATGGACATACCAATGCGCCGGCGCCAATTCATCCTCATCCGCTTCGGCAGCCGCTCACCGACACGCTGCTGAACCTCCAGGCCCGCCAGGTGGAACTGGTGGATGGCACGGCCATGCTGAATGATCGCGTTCTCCCATTCAACCTGGAGGCCAGGGACGTGAATGCCCGGATCGCCTTCCTGCGCCGCACGGATCGGTATGGAGCCGTCATCGATCTCAACGATCTGCGCACCCCCATGGCATCCCGGCCCGAGGTCCCGTCAAGGTTGCATCTGTCGGCGGAGATGGGGCGCGACATCGTGACCATCTCCGACCTTGAACTCTGGAGCGGTTCAGAATCCGGCGGCGCAGCGGAGCCAGGCGCGAAGTTGGACGCTGGTGGAAGTGTGGCCACACATCTCTCGGCTCGACTGGAGCTGCGCCATTTTGCGCGTCCTCTGTGGAAGGGAGCCGTCTGGGGTAGCCTTGGCGTAAATCAGTTGCGCGACCTGGCCGATGTGGATGGGCTCGGCGGCGGAACGTTGGATGTGAACCTGCATGGGCAGAACTGCGTTTCCGCCGTGACGGCGCCAAACAGGGAGCATCTTCCGCATCTTTGGTCACTGCACGGCGGCAAACATGGTGGCAAGAGCGCAACCGCGGCTCAGGTAGCCAGCGCATGTACCCAGAGCTTCGCTCTGGCCGGCGCGGTGATCATGCATCAGGTGGGATACCGGGACGAGTATGTGCGCCTGCACGGCATCGACGGCAGTGCGCAGATTCGCATCACGCCGCAGGCTCTGCAATTCACCCAGGTGAGCGCCTTTCTGCCTGCCGGAGGAGCGGCCCGGGGTGACTTGACGATCGATCACTGGTTGGGGGGCAATGCCCTGGCGGACCGCTCCCACGCCATGCTCACGGCGACAGTGGATCAGATTCCTCTGCGCACCGTGATGGACATCGTCGCCCCGGAGGGCTACGGAGATCTTGGATTCGATACTTCGATCACCGGGCCGGCGACGGTCGAGTGGGGTGGTTCGCGCCTGGCCAACATCTCTGAAACCGTGCAGGTACAGGCGGACCTGAAGTTTGCCCCCGTGGGCCTCCGGCGCAGCGGCATTGCGTCCAACGTTCCTGTCAGCGGTGAGGTGATAGGGCATTACGATGGGCAGTCGGAGGTGGTCAGGCTCAAGCGCTTGGCGGTGCAGACTCGTTCCAGCACACTGCTGTCCAGCGGTGTGCTGGGCGTCAACGCCGGCGATCCACTGACGAATCTGCAGACCAACTTTCACACCCATGATCTGGGTGAGTTCGATCAGTTGCTGCGCACCCTGAGTTTTGAAGCCAATGGCAGAAGCGGAGCGCAGGCCATCCCTTTGACGCTGCATGGAGACGCAAACTTTACCGGGACCGTCAGCGGCAAGGTCAGCAACCTGGACGTTCGGGGCCATGCCGCCGCTGGCAGTCTGGTGCTGCGGCTGGGAGACATGAGCGGAGGCATGGCGGACGTTCTCATCGACTCCGTAACTGGCAGTGGAGAGTTTTCGCCGAACGGGGGGCTGACGCTGGCTGCTTCGACGATTCGGAGGGGAGACGCGGTGCTGAACGTGTCGGGCTCCTTCAAGCCGCAACGCATTCTCCTGCATGGCGAGCCGAGCTATGCGTGGAATCAGAATTTGGCGGTGGACACCACGGTCAAGCTGGCCAACGGTCAGGCTGCCGACCTGCTGCAGATTGCAGGCGAGCAGAAAAAGATCCCGGTAACCGGTACGGTGAACCTGGACCTGAACGCAACCGGGACCATGAAGGACATCATCGGCGGGGGATCTGTCACGCTCGCCCATGGCGTGGCCTACGGAGAGAGCTATCAGAAGATTGCGGTGCGAATCGCCGCGGAAGGGCAACAGGTAACGCTGACCCAGGTGTCGCTGCAGGCGCACGGGCTTTCCATCCAGGGCAGCGCCGGATACAACCTGGGGAGCAGACAGCTTCGCGGCCAGGTGAGTGGCAGCAACCTGTTGCTCGCAAAGTTGGACACATTTCGCCGAATCGAGCCAGGCCTTGATGGCCGGCTCTCCTTCACGGCGATTGCCAATGGAACCTTCCAGCGCCCGGATCTGCATGCCCGGATCACGCTGGCCGGCATCTCCATGCAGGGAAGGCGTCTGGGCGCGCTGAAGGTGAAGGCCGACAGCTCCGGTTCGGATCTGCGCTATGAGATGCAGTCCTCTTTGGCAGGAGCCCAGTTGCAGGCCGCCGGGCAGACCTCTCTGCTGGCGGACTACCAGACACAGGCCAGACTCACCATGAGTGGCCTGGATCTTGCGAATGTGATTGCGCTGCTGGCGCCGGGATCCATCAAGGGCAGCTCAGCGATCGATGGAGCGATCAGCCTCTCCGGGCCGGCGGGGCATCCCATCTCCATGCGCGGAAGTGCGGAGTTCGATCACGTTGACTTCAAGCTGCAAGGGGTCGAACTGCGCGCGGCGCAGCCTCTGCGAGCCAGCCTGAGCGATGGCGTCGTGCGGTTGGACCAGGTCCATATTACGGGCCAGGATACCGATCTGAACGCCTCCGGCACAGCAGTGGTCTTCGGAGATCCGAACCCGCAGGGCGGCAGGTTGAACCTGACTGCCGGCGGCAGCGTCAGCATGGCTCTGGCAGAGACCTTTGATCCGGATCTGACCAGTTCCGGACGGGTCACCTTCAAGGCGGTGGCCGGGGGACGGTTGAAGAAGCCAACCCTGGCTGGCGATGTGGCCTTCCGCAATGTGAACCTCTCCTTGGAGGGGGTCGCCAACGGATTGAGCAGCCTGAATGGAACCGTCGTTTTCACTCAGGACCGTTTGGACGTGAAGAACCTAACTGCGATGACCGGTGGCGGCCTGCTGAAGATCGGAGGGGGGATTAACTATCAGAAGGGCGTCTTTCTCAATCTGAGCGCCACTGGGGAGGTGGTGCGTGTGCGTTACGACGGATTGAGCGCCACGGCCAATGCCCTCTTCCGGCTGCAAGGCACACCGCAGTCCATGCTGCTCTCCGGCGACGTGACCATGACCCGCTTTGGAGTGGGCCAGGACATAGACGTCGCCGCATTCTCCTCCGTCGGAGGCGTGCAAGCGCCGCCGGACCCGAACTCCCCGGCAAACAAGATTCGGCTTGATATCCATGTCACCAGCTCGCAGCAGCTTGAGTTCCAGAACTCCTTTGCCGAACTGGCCGGGAGCGTGAATCTTACCGTGCGCGGATCGCTGGAATCTCCCAGCGTGCTGGGCAGCATCCAGATTACGGAGGGCAGCGCCAATTATCTTGGAACCAAGTATGAGCTGGAGCGGGGGCTCATCGACTTCACCAACCCGGTGCGGATCGACCCCACCATTGACCTGGATGCGACCGCGCGCATCGAGAGTTATGACATTACGGTGGGCGTCCATGGAACCATCAACAACCTGAAGCCCACCTATCGCTCTGAGCCGCCGCTGACGGAAGCCGATATCTTCAACCTGCTGGCGCTGGGGCGGACCCAGGAGGAGGCGCAGCTCAATCAGGAGCAGGTGGGGACGGGTACGGCAACCAACGCGACCTCCAACGCGCTGCTGGGCGGGGCTCTGAATGCTACCGTGCAGAGCCGGGTGGGCAAGCTCTTTGGCGCAGGTTCAGTAAAGATCGATCCGGCCTTTATCGGCACCCTGGGCAACTCGTCCGCACGGATCACGGTTACCGAGCCTCTCTCCCCTCAGGTGACCGTGGTCTTCGCCACCAATGTGAATGAGACCGCCCAGCAGTTGATACAGGTGCAATACCAGTTGAACGACGAGTATGCGATCGTCGCTACCCGCGATGAGAACGACGTCTTCTCCCTGGTGCTCAAGCTTCGCAAGCGCTACCGCTGAGGGCTGGGCAAGGCCGCGCCGCCGCATCTAGCCGGGCGTGAGCCAGGCGCAGGACATTCAGTGGCGACCGCCTCAGGCGCAGAGCGAGCGAGTTCGCCTGCTCGCCAAATTCCTCTTCTGCAACATCCTGTACAAGACCTGAGATGGCCCCGCCGTTTAAGATAGAGAAGTTGCACGCGGCGGGGCGAAGACGCTTCGCCTGGCCCGGAAGATCAAAAGAGTTACGGAAGAGTCTGATGGAGAATGTCCTTCGCAGCACGCGCATCACGCTGGAGATGATCAAGTGGGAGCACTCGATCTTCGCCCTGCCGTTTGCACTTGCCGGAGCGATGTTGGCCGCCCATGGCTGGCCATCGCTGAAGGTGCTCGTCCTGATCCTGGTTTGCATGGTGGCGGCGCGCTCCGCGGCCATGGCGTTCAATCGTCTGGTGGACGCCAGGCTGGATGCCGGCAATCCGCGCACGGCGATGCGGGCGATCCCTGCTGGCCAGATCTCACCCGGCTTTGTGGCGGCGTTCACTGTGGTGGCCTCCGGTGTATTTGTGCTGGGGGCCGCGATGCTGAACCGGCTGACGCTGGAGTGCTCTCCTCTGGCCCTGGCGGTGGTGCTGGCCTACAGCTACATGAAGCGGTTGACACGGTGGTCGCATCTGGTGCTCGGTCTGGCGCTGGGCATCGCTCCGGCGGCTGCCTGGATCGCCGTGCGCGGCAGCCTGTCGCCCAGCATCTTGCTGCTCACCGCGATCGTGATTCTTTGGGTGGGCGGCTTCGATGTGCTCTACGCCTGCCAGGATCTGGAATACGACCGCAGGGTGGGACTCTTCAGCGTGCCGGCCAGATATGGTCTGGAGGGAGCGTTCTGGATTGCGCGGTCGATGCACCTGATCATGGCCGTCTTGCTCTTTCTTCTGCTCCGCCTCTTCGGGTTGGGCGAGATTGCTCTGGCCGGGATGTGCGTGGTGGTCTTGCTGCTGGCCTATGAGCACCTGATCGTGAGCCCGCGCGATCTGAGCCGGATGAATGCGGCCTTCTTTACCTTGAATGGAATCATCTCGGTGGTGTTTTTTATCGCGGTGGCCGTGGACATTCTGCATGCCCGCAAAGCGCTTTGAAGCCCTGCAACGGCGCTTCCGTGGCGCGGCCTTCATCGGCTCGGATCCGCGCTGCGGCGGAGGACGTTTGAAGAGATCGTAACGGAGCGAAGGAGGCGAATGCCGCGAGCGGGAAGCATCTTTGACGGCCGGGAAGACGCTGCAACCAACGGGCTGCATCGCATTGCGATTCAGGGAGAGCGCGGATCCAACAGCCATATGGCCGCCCTGGAGATGCTGGGAGATGTCCAGGTCATCCCATGCAGCGTCTCCGCGGAGGTGATGGACGCGCTCCTGATGGAGCGCGTGGACGCGGCCGTGTTGCCCATCGAAAACAGCTTGCACGGTTCGGTCGCCGAGCACTATGACCTGTTTTTAGCCCATCCGGTGCGTATTGACGCGGAGAGCCTGCTGCGGATACGCCATAACCTGATCGCGGCTCCCGGGGTCAAGGTGGAGGAGATTCGCGAGGTGCTGTCGCATCCGGTGGCGCTCTCCCAGTGCCGGCGGTTTCTGCAGAGCTTCCGGCAGGCCACTCCGGTGCCGTTTTATGACACGGCCGGCAGTGTCAAGCATTTGATGGAAAGGAATCTCCGTGATGTGGCGGGGATCGCTCCGGAGCTGGCGGCGGAGCAGTATCAGGCCCAGGTGCTCGTCACCGGCATCGAGGACCATGCGCAGAACTTCACTCGCTTTCACCTGCTGCGGCGCGGAGCAGACGCTCAGCCAAAGGGATTGGCCCCGGCCAACAAGCTCACGCTGGCCTTCGCGGTAGAGCACCATCCGGGAACTCTGGTGGCCGCTCTGGAGCGGCTGCGCGATGTAGGAGCCGATCTGACCAAGATCGAATCGCGGCCGGTTCCGGGTCGGCCTTGGGAGTATGTGTTCTATGTGGAGCTACGCTATCAAGGCGAAGCCATGGCGGACCGTGTGGTCCGGGTGCTCCAGCCGCACTGCACGCTGGTCAAGGATCTTGGCCGCTACGCAGCGATTCTCAGTGGGCAGAGCCTTGCCGGCGGCCAGAACATCGATTAGTGCCATGGGATAGTACCAACAATAAGCATTTCAACAACTTACAAGACCCCGATGGCGATCTGAGTCCTTGTAAGCACGTACAACCCCACCTTTCGGCGTATCGCAAAACGTATCGCGTCTGCTCTTGTTCAGGCTCACATGTCTTGACTCCTGTAGATTGGCATCACCTTCAGAATTTGATTGTCAGCTATACGCTCATGAACTATCCTTTCGTTACAGAAAAATCAACGAAAGGATATCGTGCCAGAGACCGACCCGTCCGCCCGACTAGGCCGCTATATCCTCAAGCAGTTCGAGGGCGAGACTGTTCGAGCTTTCGTGCCACCACCACTGCCGCCCGATCCGCCGATTGATCTGGCGCGCTTCCAGATTCTCCTGGAACAGGCCAATCAGGCCATCGGCAGGCTAGACGGTCTGGCCTCGCTCCTGCCCGACCTTTCGCTGCTCCTCTATACCTATGTTCGCAAAGAGGCAGTGCTCTCCTCGCAGATCGAGGGTACGCAGTCGTCGCTTTCCGACTTGCTGCTCTATGAGAGCGATGAGGCGCCGGGCGCGCCCATCGAGGACGTGCAGGAGGTCTCAAACTACGTCGCGGCCATGAACCACGGCTTGGAGCGGATGCGCTCCGGCTTCCCGCTGAGCCTGCGTCTAATTCAGAAGATTCACGAGGTCCTGCTCTCCAAGGAACGTGGCAGCGGCGAACAGCCCGGCGAATTCCGCCGCAGTCAGAACTGGATTGGCGGCAGCCGCCCCGGGAACGCAGCATTCGTGCCTCCGCCCCCGGAACTCCTGGATGAGTGCCTCGGCCAGTTTGAGCGATTTCTGCACGACGATCACACGGGCTTGCCCCTGCTGATCCGAGCGGGCCTCGCGCATGTACAGTTTGAGACGATTCACCCGTTCCTTGACGGCAACGGCAGGCTGGGCCGGCTTCTCATCACGTTTCTGCTCTGCGCCCAGGGCGCGCTGAGAGAGCCAATCCTCTACCTCAGCCTCTACTTCAAAACAAACCGCGCGGCCTACTACGAATTGCTTGACCGTGTCCGAACGAAGGGCGATTGGGAAGCCTGGCTCGACTTCTTTCTTGTCGGCGTGCGCGACACGGCGGAGCAGGCGGCCAACGCCTCGCGCGCGATTCTGGACCTCTTCAACCAGGACCGGAAGAAGATCGGGACACTCGGCAGACCCGCTGCCTCCGTGCTTCGCGTCTTCCAGCACATGCAGCGAAACCCGATCATCGCGATCCCCTCAACGGCAAAGCGGATTGGGATTTCAGCCCCAACTGTGGCCAAGTCTTTAGGCCACATGATCGACTTGGGGATTCTCGAAGAGACCACTGGCCGCGAGCGGCATCGCCTGTTTGTCTATCGCCGTTACCTGGACATCCTCAACGAAGGAACTGAGCCCTTGCGCTAATGAACTATGAAATAGCCAACATGCTCAGTACCCTCATTAACACGTGACATCTTTCAGGCAAAAGCAACAAAGACACGCTCCAGATTCAAATTCGCGAAGGGAAGCAACCAGTGCCGCAAATCTTCGACAACATCGACCAACAGCTTTTGCCCGCATTGAGAACCACCTTATCGGTCTCACACAGATCCGATTTCTGCGTCGGCTACTTCAACCTTCGCGGGTGGCGGCAACTGGATGAGTACATAGAAAGGTGGACCGGTGGTGAAGATGAATGTTGCCGACTCCTCGTCGGAATGCAGACTATCCCCCAGCAGGAAATTGCGGATGCGTACAACCTGATTAAGCAAGATTCCGAGCTGGACAATCAGACTGCCCTTCGTCTCAAGAAAAAGCTCGCCGAACAATTTCGCACCCAACTCACATTAGGGGCTCCTACGGATGCCGATGAGGCCGGGCTCCGCAGACTTGCCGCTCAAATCCGCAATAAGAAAGTCGTCGTCAAGCTGCATTTGCGCCATCCGTTGCATGCAAAGCTGTATTTGCTCTTTCGACACGATCCTGTCAGCCCGGTAAATGGCTTCTTAGGGAGCAGCAACCTTACATTTGCCGGCTTATCCAAACAGGGCGAGTTGAACGTTGATATTACTGACCACGACGCATGTGCCAAACTCGCGAGATGGTTTAATGACCGCTGGAACGACCGCTGGTGTCTCGACATCTCGCAAGAGATTGCGGACATCATTGATGAGAGCTGGGCACGCCCGGAACCGATCCCCCCTCACCACATATACGTCAAGATGGCCTACCACCTCTCGCAAGAAGCAAGAGAAGGTGTTGTCCGGTATGGAATTCCCAAGGACTTCGGCGACCTGCTCTTCGAGTTCCAGGAGAAAGCGGTCAAGATCGCGGCTCATCATGTTCAGAAACGTAATGGAGTCCTGCTTGCCGATGTTGTAGGCCTTGGCAAGACTTTGATGGCCACCGCACTTGCGAGAGTCCTGGCCGACGAGTTGCTCCTTGAAACGCTTATTCTATGTCCATTGAACCTCGTGAAAATGTGGGAGGACTATTGCCACGCCTATCGCCTGCCATCCTGTAAAGTTCTGTCCTATTCAAAGGTTCTGCAGCAACTCCCAGGGCTCCGCCCATACCGTCTCATCATCCTCGATGAGAGCCACAACCTTCGGAACAGGGAAGGCGAGAGATACAGCGTCATTGCCGACTACATAAAAGAGCAAGGCAGCAAGTGCATTCTCTTGACGGCCACCCCTTTTAATAAGGATTACTTGGACCTTGCGAGCCAACTCCGCTTGTTTGTTCCTTCTGACAAAGAACTCGGAATTGGCCCAGAACGACTGATTCAAGAAGTTGATCGAGCCCGCTTCAGAGGGCTGTATCAATGCGGTGCGAACACTCTGGCCGCTTTTGAAAAGAGCCAGTATCCGGACGATTGGCGCGACCTGATGCGTCTTTACATGGTTCGTAGAACACGAGGATTCATCAAAGCGAACTATGCCAAGACGGATTTGGATAACGGCCGTAAGTATCTTGAGTTCAGAGATGGCACTCGTTCTTATTTCCCGGATCGAATGCCCAAAAAGCTACCCTTCGCGGTGAATAAAGATGACCCCAGCGACGAATACGCGAAACTCTATTCCTCGCCAGTAGTCGATCTAGTCAATGGCCTGAGCCTGCCGCGATACGGACTTGGGAATTTCCTGTTGGGCAAACCAACCATCGCGCCCATGGGCGCTGATCGGGAAATTCTTGACAACCTTTCCGCAGCCGGCACACGTCTGATGGGCTTTTGCAGGAGCAATCTTTTCAAACGTCTGGAAAGCTCCGGACACAGCTTCTTGCTCTCTGTTGAACGCCACATCCTCAGAAACTTCATCTTTATCCACGCCATCGAGAACGACTTGGAGTTGCCGATTGGCACACAAGATTCCAGTCTGCTCGACACTTCAACGTCAGACCAAGACAGCCCAACCTTTGAAACGCTTGATGAAGTGAATCAGCCTAAGACGCAATTGCGCACGGCCAGTGATTTTTGCGCTCGTGCGGCCGAGGTATATGCTCTGTATTCGACCCGCCATCGCAAGCACTTCAAGTGGATACGCCCCGGCTTCTTCCAGCCCCGTCTACTCACAGACCTCCTTGCCGACGCTCAGGCATTAACGGGAGTTCTTGCCCGCTGCTCAGTCTGGAATCCGCGAAAGGATTCCAAGCTTGATGCGCTCATCAAACTTCTTAGCCAGAAGCACAAACACGACAAGGTGTTGATCTTCAGCCAATTCAGCGACACCGTGAACTACCTTTGCGCTCAATTGACATCCGCAGGGATTAAGCGTGTCGCTGCTGTAACCGGCGATACAGAGGATGTGACAGATCTTGTCTATCGGTTCAGTCCTCAAAGCAACCGGAAGACCATCGACCCCAGCCAAGAGGTACGGGTCTTGGTTGCCACCGACGTACTGAGCGAAGGCCAGAATCTCCAGGATGGCTTCATCGTTGTCAATTTCGATCTTCCTTGGACGATCATTCGCCTCATCCAGCGAGCTGGCCGCGTTGACCGTATCGGCCAGAAATCAGACAAGATTCTTTGCTACAGTTTCCTGCCCGCCGATGGAATCGAAACGATCATTCGCCTCCGCGCTAAGGTGCGCGCCAGGCTTCACGCCAACTCGGAGGTTGTCGGCACCGATGAATCATTCTTTGATGACGACCGGCACAACAAAGCCGTAACCGATCTCTACCACGAGAAAGCTGGCTTGCTCGATGGTGAAGATGATTCAGAGGTCGATCTGGTTTCCTACGCCTACCAAATTTGGCAGGACGCCGTTTCCAAGAATCCAAGCCTGAAAAAGACCATCGAGGATATGCCCAACGTGGTCTATTCAGCCAAGGAGCACGAACGCGCTGTACCATCCACGCAAGGCGCGTTGGTCTACCTGCGAACGCCCCGTGGTACAGACGCCCTCACTTGGGTTGATGCGCAGGGAAAGCGCGTTACGGATTCACCGTTCAGAATCCTGAAAGCTGCTGAATGCTTGCCAACCACGCCAGCCCGTCCGCGGCTTCCAAACCACCATCAACTGATCGAAGGTGCGGTCAAAGAACTGGCCGCCGAGGAAAAGATCATTGGCGGCGGCCTGGGCAGCGCATCTGGCGCACGCTATCGCGCCTACGAGCGCCTCAAGCGTTACGCGCAAGAGGTGAAGGGAACCCTTTTTGACACCCTTTCCTTGCAGCGAACGCTGGAAGATATTTACAGGCATCCTCTTCGCTCTGTTGCAACTGACATTTTGAACCGCCACATGAAGACTGAATGTACCGACCAGGCTCTTGCCGAGCTTGCCATGAGCCTTCGTGAATCAGGCCGGCTCAGCATCATCGAAGGTGACGATGAACAGGAAGCATCTGCGCAGATCATTTGTTCACTTGGACTTGTAGAAGGGTAAGAAATGGCTATCGACCGAGAACGCGCACGGCAGTACCTCAAAGGATTTGAGTTCCGCAAGCTCTTCATCGAAGAACTCGGGTGGGACCGATTCAACGCCTCCCTCGACATGCAAGTCGATGGCGCGGCGTTCACCTTCCAAGGGGTCGCCGAAAAGCGCGGCGTCGTTGTTTTGCTACTGGATTCGATTCCAGAAAGTACAGTTCGCGCCAAGCTCGAAAAGCAGGTCTCGAAGCAACACTTTGAGCATCTGATTGTTTTTGTTGACCAGCAGCATGGCCGGCAGGTCTGGCAGTGGGTCCGCAAAGAAAAGGGGAAGCCGAAAGCCGTCCGCGCCTACAAGTACACCAAAGGACAAGCAGGCGAGCTGCTACTGCAAAAGCTGGAGAGCCTCGCCTTCACGCTCGAACAAGAGGAAACTCTCACCCTGACCGACGTGATCGGCGGGCTCAAAGCCTTTGATGTCGAAAAGGTCACGAAAAAGTTCTACGAGCGATTCAAGACGGAGCATGACAAGTTTCTCGGCTTCATCGAGGGCATTCCAGACAAGCAATTGGAGAGTTGGTATGCGTCTGTCATGATCAACCGGCTCATGTTCCTCTATTTCATCCAGGAGAAGGGCTTTCTCGACGGCGACAGAGACTACCTGCGCAACAAACTGGAGAAATGCAAGGCGAAGAAACCAGACTCCTACTACAAGGATTTTCTTTGCCCGCTCTTTTTCCAGGGCTTCGCGCGTCGCAAGAGCGAGCGCCCCGCAGCCATCAGCACCATGCTCGGCGAAATTCCCTACCTGAATGGCGGCCTATTCCAGCCGCATCAGATCGAAGAGCTTCACGGCAAGCAGATCGTTATCGCCGACGAAGCATTTGAAAGGCTCTTTAACTTCTTTAAGGAATACGACTGGCACCTGGATGAGCGCGAGAATCGCGACGATAAGGAAATCAACCCCGATGTCCTGGGCTACATTTTTGAGAAATACATCAACAACAAGCAGATGGGCGCCTACTACACCAAAGAGGACATCACCGGGTACATCTCGCAGAACACCATCATTCCCTTCCTGCTCGACAAGGCGCGGAAAGATTGCCCGATTGCGTTCAAACCTGAAGGCTCCGTCTGGCAACTGCTCAAAGAGAACCCGGACGACTACATCTATGATGCGATGAAGCGCGGCTCCGATGAGACGATCCCTGCCGAGATCGCCGCCGGCATCAAGGACGTGAGCAAGCGCACCGGATGGAACCGGCCGACGCCTGCCGAGTTTGCCCTGCCTACGGAAATATGGCGCGAAACCATCGACCGTCTTCAACGCTATGAGCAGGTCAAGGTGAAACTTGCCGGGGGCGAGGTCCACGAGGTCAACGATCTCGTCACGTTGAACCTCAACATTCGCGAATTTGCCAAGGATGTCATCCTTGATTGTGAAGGGCCGGAACTGCTGCGGGCCTTGTGGAACGCCGTCAAGTCAATCTCTGTGCTGGACCCAACATGCGGCTCTGGAGCATTCCTCTTCGCTGCGCTCAACATCCTCAGGCCTCTCTACGAAGCCTGCCTGATTCGAATGGAGGGCTTCGTCAAAGAGATGGAGGCCGCAGGTCCACATCATCCAAAGAAGTACCAGGATTTCAAGGATGTGCTCACAGAATCCGCTCGCCATCCCAAACAAGACTACTTCATCCTCAAATCCATCATCGTCAACAACCTCTATGGCGTTGACATCATGGAGGAGGCTGTCGAAATCTGCAAGCTGCGGCTGTTTCTCAAGCTCGTTGCTCAGGTGGACTCTCAGGACCGCATTGAGCCGCTGCCTGATATTGACTTCAATATCCGTGCTGGCAACACACTCGTCGGCTATGCTCGCTACGAAGACGTTCAGAAAGCGGTTAGCTCGAAGTTTGATTTCGGTGATGCCATGAGCCGCATTGAAGATAAGGCCAAAACACTCGATGCTGCCGTTGAAGTCTTCCGAAAACAGCAAACGCAGCTCGACGGTACCGTCACACACGAAGACAAGGCTGAACTTCGTAGACGGTTCCTCGACCTTGAAACGGAACTCAATGACTATTTGTCAGGCGAATATGGCATTAAGAAGTCCGGCATCAAGCAGTGGAAAGAATCGCACAAGCCGTTTCATTGGTTCTGTGACTTTCACCGTGTCATTTCAGACGGTGGATTTGATGTGATCATTGGGAACCCTCCATATGTAGAGTACCGAAAGATTACTGGGGAGTATCGACTCAAAGAGGATGACGTTCGGTCATTAGCTTCAGGAAACCTATATGCATTCTGCATGGAACGTTGCACTTATTTGATCCACCATGGTTCTCGTTTTGGCATGATTGTACCTGCTGGCGTGATGGGCTTAGACGACTCACGTGACTTAAGGAAGGTTCTGACCGAAACTTTTCCATTCATCGCTGCAAGCACTTATGCTATTCGTCCGTCGAAGCTCTTTGATGGGGTCGATCAGCGCCTTTGTATTTTTGTCGCGGGGTACAGCCAGAATCCTCTTCAAATGTATGCGTCAAAATATCACCACTGGAATGCCGAAGAGCGCGCGACATTGTTTGCGCGATTGTCGTTCGAAGAATGTTTAATGAATAGATTGGGGAGACTTCCACAAATTGGAACGACCCATGCTCGAAATGTTCTGACAAAGATTGAAGCTGCGTCTGGGATACCCATTGCATCGACGTTCAGTGATATGGAATCCAACTATCTTAATTATCACCGTAGTCCGAGATATTGGATCAGGTCGATGAACTTCGAACCGTACTTTAGGAGCGCTTCGCGTAGTCGCTCGGAATACCATCTAATAGATCTTCGGATTAGAAAGAAAAACGACGTTCCTGTCGTGGGCTCACTTCTGAATAGCTCGCTATTCTTTTTCTGGTTTATTGTCGTTGGAAATGGGCGAAACATCACTGGTACAGATGTTTCTGCATTTCCGATGGGAGAAATCAAAGAAGCCAGCGCACAGAGACTTGCAGAATTGTTTTCTCGCCTCATGAAAGACTATAAGGCAAAGTCCTTTACGCGCGTCAGGAAGGATTGTGAATTTCAAGAGTTCCGACCCTCGCTGTCGAAGCCGATCCTCGACGAAATCGATGGAGCGCTGGCCAGACACTATGGTTTTACTGATGAAGAGCTCGATTTCATTGTCAACTACGACATCAAGTACCGCTTGGGCGCAGATACCGACGAGGGCTGACATTGATCCTCAAAGAAGAGGTTGCCATAATCCGACTGGGCGATCCAGGCTTTCCGGCCTTGACTCCTTTTCTCTTGACACGAGCAGAATGCGCTCCTTTACCTTTATCAATAGAGGCAAACGCCTCTGAACCGCAGTACAATCGATTCATCAGGGAGAGTAGTCCAACAGCAAAACGAAGGCAACAACAAAAGGCAACACAACAGGGGACGCGATCAGCGCCCCCTGCTGTGTCTGTGGGGACTCAACCCAGTCTAGGTGCACTGGTACAGTTCTGGGCCGCAGGGTCAACGGGATTGCTCAATGTTCCCAAGACAGGTTTCTTCTGCTCCTCGCAGTGTCCCGGCTCCATCGTTCTCAAGACCTTCGACGCAATCACACGAATGCGCAACGAGGGCCAGGTTCTCATCGGCGGCTTCCACTCCGTAATGGAGAGGGAGTGTCTCGGCATTCTGCTCCGTGGCCGTCAGCCGGTCATTTGGGTTCCGGCACGCTCTATCGTCGGGATGCACCTGAAGCCTGAGCTTGTCCCGGCCTTCGAGAACGGGCGGCTGCTGATCCTGTCACCATTCCCACCCAGCGCAAAACGAATGACCTCCGCCCTGGCTGAAGAGCGCAACCGCTTTGTCGCCGCCCTCGCCGATAGAGCATTCATTCCTCACGCAGCTCCCGGAAGCAGGACGCTCAACCTGGCGCAGGAACTGGCAGCCAGGCCAAAGCCCATCTTGACCATCAGAGACCCTCTCAACGAGCCGCTGATCAAACTGGGCGCAATCAACGTTGAAGAACCCTGCGGTGTAGCCTGAAAAGCATTCACAATTGCGGTCGAACTCCTTGCAAACACCTCGATGATCCTATGATGGAGGATGTTAAGAGAAAACACTCTCCCAACCTCCCCCTGAGGGGGGTTTGTTTCCCTTGCATCCAGCCCGAAGCTGATTCTGCCGGGACAGTCGGCGAGGGGTGTATTGGTTGAGCGTGCTACAGCCCGTTGCAAGGCATATCTGGACGGTTTCATGCTTCCCATGGTGGTTCGATGGCGTCGGTTCGTGAAGCTCCACAAGCAGCAGCGTTGGCTTGG
>JAJYZE010000273.1 GCA_021800195.1 Acidobacteriota bacterium | reverse complement strand
TCGCCCACGGCAAGCGCCTGCCTGCCTCCAGGCCCTACCTCATCTGGCTGTTCTTCGGCATCTATCTCTATTTCTCGATGTGGCTTGGTGTGGTGCTCGCCAACGCCCCCGCTCCTCTGTGGCTCTCCGATTTCAACTTTGCCAATTGGAAGGACTACATGCTCATTCCGCTGATCTTCGCGGCGGCAGGCATGGTCATCGAGGATCGCAAGGCGATTCGAACCGTGATCCTGCTGACGGCACTCTCGGTCGCCTTCATCGATCGCTCCAGCCTGCTGGATAGCATGTCCCGATCCTGGGCCAACTTCGATGAGAATAAGCGGAGCGGCGGACCCCTGGGCTTCGGCGCCAACCAAACTTCCGCTTACCTCACCCAGTTCGCCATGTTCTTCTGGGGATTCGTGCAGTTCTCAAAACGCTACAAGATTAAGCTCGCTGGCTATGCGCTCGCCGGCGTCACCATCTTTACCGCCATGTACACCTTCTCCAGAGCTGGCTACCTGGCCATCCTCGTTGGCGTCCTCGTCCTCGGACTCCTGAAGGATCGGAAGCTGCTCCTGGTTCTCGGCGGCTTCCTCCTCGTCTGGCAGAGCGTGGTTCCCACTGCTGTACGTGAGCGAGTCACCATGACCGAAAGCTCGAATGGGCAACTCGAGGCCTCCGCCCAGGAGCGTGTCGATCTATGGGAGAACGCGAAACGATCTTTCTATCACAGCCCGCTCTTGGGAAACGGATTTGCCACCTTCCAGATGAGCGAACACGTTGACAATCTGAAGGACACCCATAACTGGTACGTCAAGGTGCTGGTGGAGACCGGTATTGCAGGCTTCATCTTCGCTCTCGCTTTCCTGCAGCAGATGCTGGCCATCTCCTACCGCCTGTTCAAGCGGGCCTCCGACCCTCTGTATCGGGGCCTTGGCCTGGGGCTCTTTCTCTGTGTCTGCTGCTTGATCGTCACCAACTTGTTTGGCGACCGCTGGACGTATATCGAGATCACTGCGCCCGTATGGGTACTGGTCAGCGCCGCCCTTCGAGCATGGAACTTTACCTTGGCAGAATCCGCCCCCACCTCCGAAGACGATCCCTCGCTGAACGCTCCGGCTCCGTACTATGCATGAAAGGCAATTGAGAACAGAGTGCAAACTTGGCCGCCGAAGATAGTTGCGCGGCGATCTCCGACTCCGCCCCTGCAGGCGAAAGGTCGCATCCGCTTTGCGAGCCGGCCAGCTCGCAGACGCGTAGACCTCATGTTTCGTCCCTTCACACAGACCGATGATACGACTCGCCGCCCAACCCGACCATGGACCCCAAAACGACCCAGCGATGCAGAGGCTGCCCCACGCGCTGTTAGTGATCGATCAGCTTCCCAAGGCTCTGGGTGGAGGAGAGCGCGTAGCCCTGAACCTGGCCGCACTCCTGCCCGGCCACGGATTCCGGGCTTCCATCCTCAGCTTCTCCATCCACCCGGAGAGCTCCGCCCTGCAGTCCCCTCCTTGCCCCATCTACCTTTTGCCGTTGCAGCGGACTTATGACCTCGCGGCGCTTCGAGGAGCGTTCGAACTGCGAGGATTTCTCCGGCAGCACGAAGTGAAGATCGTGCAGACCTTCTTTGAGAGCTCCGATCTGTGGGCTGGAGGCGTCGCCAAGGCGGCATCGCCGGCCAAGCTCATCTGGAGCCGCCGCGACATGGGCATCCTGCGGACCCCCAAGCACACCATAGCCTATCGACTGATGGCAGGCCTTCCGGATGCCGTCTTCACCGTCTCCGAACAGGTGCGGCGGCACTGTATCGAGGAGGACGGAGTGGATCCCGAGCGCGTTCAGACTATCTACAACGGTCTCAACCTCTCCGCCTGGGAGCCGATCAACCGGCCCGAAAAGATCTCTGGCAACTTGGTGGTCACCACCGTCGGGAACATTCGCCGCGTCAAAGGACACGACGTGTTTGTGCGTGCGGCTGCGGCTCTCGTCTCGCGGTTCCCCCAGGCGCGGTTCACCATCGCCGGGCATGTGCTGGAGCAGGATACCTTCCTCGAGTTGCAGAGGCTCGTGCAGGAGTTGAACCTTGGAGAACGCCTTCACTTCGTTGGCGACATCAAGCAACTCAGGGAACATCTTGCCGCATCGGACCTCTTCGTCCTTCCCTCACGCAGTGAAGGATTTTCGAACGCCATTCTGGAGGCTATGGCTGCATCTCTCCCAGTGGTTGCAACCGATGTGGGGGGAAACAGCGAGGCAGTGAAAGACGGGGTCAACGGTCTGCTTGTGCCACCCGAAGATCCTCTGGCCCTGGCCGAGGCCATGGCACGGCTGCTCTCGAATCCCGCTGAGGCGCAGGCGATGGGCTTGGCAGCAAGAGCTCTGGTCGTCGAGAAGTTCACCTCAGAGGCGATGATTCAGCAGACTGCCGGAGCTTATCGGCGAGTCCTTGTCTGATGAATGATGAAAAAAGAAATGACGCAGATAGCCAAGAATGATCTGAAAAGAAATCAGCACGTGATTGGCAACCAAAAGATGGTCCAACTCAATCTCAGTTATCGACAGCCGCACACTTTTCTGCCCACCTGCTTATCCGAACACGAAGGCCGGCTTGGAATAAGACGAATGCAGGTGGACAAAAGGCGCCAATGAAATAAGATCATTCTGGGACATGCAGAGAGCAGGCTCTTGGCTACAAAAGGCTATTGGTTACAAATAGCTGTTGGCGACAAAGTGTCATCTTGACCGGTACCAAGAATCACGGCCAAGAGAGGTACTCGGGCCTATCCATTCCGTCATTGCGAACTCGTTGAGGAGGAAAAATGAAAATCAGAAGCAGTTTCACGCGATGGATCAACTTCTGGACCGTAAGCTTGCTAGCCATGCTTGTGTCCGGCATCTCGATAGCGGTAGTGGCGTGCAGCAGCAACTCGATGAGTACGGGAACGTCATCGGGAATGGGCACCGTCAACACGCAACTGAGCGATCCGGCAACCTGTCAGGCCCCGTCGGGGCCGTTCGAGCATGTGTACGTGACCATCACGGACGTAAAGGCCAGCACCAGCGCCACCGCCAGCTCGACGGACTCTGGATGGGTTGATCTGACGCCCGGTCTTTCCAGCTCTCCCCAGCAGATTGACCTGTTGGGACAGGCGAACAACCAGTGTTTTCTTGCCACCCTGGGGGACGCTCAGGAGCTGCAAGCGGGGAGCTATCAGCAGATACGGATCATCCTGGCGGCCAACAGCACCGGCTCCAGCCTCTCCAAGAACGCCTGCTCCAATGGCGCAGCCAACTGTGTGGTTCTCACTTCAGATGGGAGCGTTCAAACCTTGCTGCTCTCCAGTGAAGCCCAGACGGGCATCAAGATTCCCTCCGGCCAGATTGCGGGAGGGGCTTTCAACGTAGCGGCAGGTCAGACCGAAGACCTGGATATTGACTTCAGCGTCTGCGAATCGATCGTCGATGCAGGCGGTCAATACCGTCTGAAGCCGGTTCTGCATGCCGGAGAGGTTAGCACGACTTCAACCTCCATCAATGGCACCATTCTGGACAGCGCCACCGGCAACCCCGTCAACGGGACCGTTCTGGTAGCGGCCGAGCAGAAGGACTCCACCGGTGTAGACCGTGTACAACGCGCAACGCTGACCAACTCCAGCGGCGTATTCGTCTTTTGCCCGCTGCCGAGCGGAACCTACGACATCGTCGTCGTTGGAACCCGCTCCGACGGCTCGCTGTATGAACCCTCGATCGTGACTGGGGTCTCTGTGGGCAGCACGGTCGGCACCGTTAAACTGTCCTTGCCGACGGCTACCTCTGGATCATCCGCCACCACGTTCGCGCAACTCAATGGAATGGTCACATCGCAGAACAGCAGCAACGCCGCCACGGCTGCCAACGTTGACCTGAGCGTGCTGGAGACAGTCCAGTCCTCCGTGTACACCATTCCGCTGCCGCCCACTTCCACCCAGAGCGCGGCCACCATGCCGGTGGTGACGGCTGCCGGCTCGACCTGCCCCACCGGTACCGACTGCTTCAACTACAGCCTGGAAGTTCCCACAGGCGCTCCCTACTTGGGCGTTTGGGCGGCTGCGGGCGCTACGCTTACTGTGGTTGGGCCTTCGGCCAGCTACGTTGTTGACGGCATCGCTACGATTCCGGGTTCAGGCGGAACCAGCGATTGCAGCCCGTCGGAGATGAAGACCACCGCAACCACACTGTCCGTCACGGGACAAACCGCAGTCTCACTGCAGCCGCTGGCGTTCATGCAGTGCCAGTAAACGGCCACTCCCGCCGGCCACACTCTGAACGGCAGTTTTAGCCTCTTCAGAGTGGAGGGAGCATCCGAAGCCTGTCTGCTGGGGCGTCTTTCATCCGACCCAGCAGACAGGCCGCGGAGAAATTCAACTTCGTTGGGACATATCCACTGGGATTCCGGGCTTGCGCCTCCTCGCGCCAGCCGTTGCTTACGGGGCATCGGCATCGTCAGCGACGATGGCCTGAACCCCGGTCTGTGAAGAGCTCGGCTGGTCTACTGGAATCGGCTGATCGATCAGCACCACCGTG
>JAJYZE010000272.1 GCA_021800195.1 Acidobacteriota bacterium | reverse complement strand
GCCGGCTCCGCCGTTCAGGTCAAAGGTATTGTTCCCTCCGATAGTAACTCCTGGTGTCAGAGTCACAAATCCGAGCGGGCTTTTGGGTCCACCTGCCATCGCAATGGGAAGGGAGTTATAAGCCTTCTGGGGTATCTCCGTCTCCATCGTTCCGTCGGTCGTATCAATCTGCGGGGGCTGCGTGGTGACGGTCACTGACTGCGAGGATTTCCCGACGCTCAGTTGTGCGTTGACCGTCGCCGTCGTGAGCGCAATCACCACCACATTTTTCTGGATATACCTCTCGAATCCAGGTGCGGTCACATTCACACTGTAGGTACCGGGCGGCAGCGATGGTACAGCGTAGAAGCCGGACTTGGTGGTTTTGGTGGTCATCGTCGCCTGGGTTGTATCGTTCACAGCGGTAACGGTTGCTCCTGAAACCATGGCGCCCGTCTTGTCTGTGATCGTGCCCTGAACAGCTCCGCTGCCCAAAGTCTGTCCCAGCGCCATGGGTACGAATGGCCCCCCAAACATTAACATCAGGAATGCTGCAAGCAAAAGAGGGATTGCCCTCTCAGGCCGACGTGTTCCTGCGAATAAATAGGTTCTTCTGATGATTCGCTCGATCATGAATGTTTGCATCTTTAAAAACTCCTTTTCTGGCCTGAGGCGGCGTCCTTTGGAAGGTGTGCTAGCTCGGTGAATCTTCTCCTAGGCTTACCGGTATTTCGTCATTTGAGGATGTTCTGAGGAAGTCCTCAACGCGCGCAGGGTGCGTCGTCATTGACTAGCATGCAAGTTCCCGTACCTGCGTCGGGATTGGTTTGGGGCGGAATCCGCACGATGTTGAAGGGATGGCGCCGTAGATCGATGCTGAAAGCATGGTCATTCTGGAACAAGCGATCGGGGCGTTGGTGGAGGAGGGCAAACGTCTGAAGAGCGAGGTGGAGCGATTGCGCGGCCTGATACCGGAGGATGCCTTGCGCGCTGCCATCCAAAGGCCCATCCGATCAAGCTGGGCCGGTTGTCCCGATGTCAGTATGGGCCTCGCTGTTGCCACATGGAGACGCAGCGCATCAAAACGGCAATTGGCGCACCGCTGGCGGCGCACTTCGCGCACTACGGCGGCGCCGCCGAAGAAGCCGGCGTGGCCGAGCCGTGCCAGAGCCAGATTCCCCTGCTTCTCCTGCCGCGAGTGGAGCTCCGTGAGTTTTGCATCCCCGTGGGTCGTCGCCGTGCCTGCGGACGGCTCATCACCGACGGGTGCCACCCCCGTCAGACTTTCGACGCGGCTGGCGAGGGGGCTTCGCAGTAGGGGCCGCGGTCGCTCGATCTGTCCCTCAATCCGGCCCTCGATCTGGCCGTGGCGCCGAACAAGCAGTTTGGCCTGCGACACAGCAAGATGCCGGCAGCCTTCTGTGAGAATCATGGTGAGAGACTTACCCCCATGCCAATTCCCGGAGGGCGATGGCACAACCCGTTGTCTACGTCCCTCTGCTGCCCTGGACTGAAAGCTGCTCACTGGCGTGCCGAGCAGGTCACTCGCCCCAGGGTAGGCACGCGCAAGGTGCGGAGCGGCAACCGCACCCTGGCCGAAGCCAGCCTGCAATGCATTCTGCTCATCTCTCCCCAAAGCTACCCCCAAACAACACCGCGCTGTCCTCCACTTGCTGGGCCGCCTGTTTTGCCGGCTACGGACAATCGCTCGGGCTCTCAATCCCGATCGATCACACGATGTGAATACAATTTATGTATTGCAACCGTCCGCCACACTATCAAGTACAACTATGCCTTGTCAAGGCGAGCTTCTCACTGCCACATTTCTCCTTAAAGCAGGGGGGAGTTTTGCCGGAAGCCATGGCAAGAAATGGCGCCAACCGGTTTAGCATCAAGCAGTTGCCGGTGGTGAATTGGAGGTCGGCGAAGAAGGCTCTGCGCTTCGACACAGGCCAAATCCTCCACGTCAACTTGGCTTAGTTTTTGGGTTTTGGGTCAGGCCGGCACTACGACCGAAACTGAACTTGAGGCTTGATCCCCAGGCTTTCAGGAGTTTAGCGTACGGCAGACAAGTCAAACTATCCAGATCATTCCCATGCCCCAAGGCCAGAGTCGGGCTTAGAGTCTGGCTCGAAGCTTGAAGTCTGAAGGCGAAGTTTTCTCAAGAGCCGCACCGCCCACCAGCCGCTCAGGCTCCGATGACAACCGTGGCCTGCCGGCCCTCGCATCGTGCGGACGAACCAGCGACTCTGGCCCGGACCAGGGAACGTCCCTCTCCGTTTCGTTCAGAAGCAGCTCCTCTCGGCTCTTGCGACCCTACTTCTCCAACACCTGCTGACTCGCAAAGCTCTGCTACTTCATCGACGAGCACTTCATACCTGTCGGATTCATCAATCCGAGCAACGACGCAGAGCTTGTGCGGACGATCCTCACTTTATTCTTTCAAACCTGACAGCATCTACGATAATCGCGCCATTGGCTGCATTCGTCTCCTCAACATAGCGGGGATTTTCCGCGGTTCCAAGAAGATGCCATTCACCCGCTCCTTGGGTGAAATCTACATGCACCGTTTGCTTCTTTTCATCTGCAGCCACTTCGCCAAGCGCGGGCGAACCGGAGACGATCGTAAAAGGGGCGTTCGTCGCCAGCTTACCAATTGTGGGATGTCCGTAATATACATAGACCTTGTAAGCGCCGAGCATGGGATCATCGTTGCGCCATACAGCCGTCCTGGAGCCGCTTCCTTGTTTAGTCCAGAAGGCACCGCCATCGTAATTCCCGCTTTGAACCGATGTGTCAGAGTGCCAGCCGTCTCCGGTCAGCAATAGCCGTCCTCCAGTTGTCTGGTCATCCACCGTCACCACTTGCTCAGGCGCAGTGTAGATCCTCCAGCGCCTCAGGACAATACCCTCAGGGGGAGTGACTTTGTTCATCCACTCGTGCAAGCGCGAATCAAACTCTTTCACAACATCTGGATGCTCCTTGGCTACATCAGTCAACTCCTTAGGATCTTGTTCTTCATCAAATAGCTGCTCTTTGCCCGTCCAGAGGTTCAGAATCAGCTTGTAGTGCATATTGCGAATCGATCGCTCGGGAATGGCCACATCCTCTTCCGCATAGACATACTGATTTTCAGATTGCGTCGTTCCTTCGATCATCGGCGCCAGGCTTTGCCCCTCGGCATCGGGAAGCGGTGGCAGTCCTGCTAATTGCAGGATCGTCGGCGCTGTATCGACATTGGAACCGAGTCCGTCAATTACCTTGCCATGCGGAATCCCGGGACCCTCAACAATAAAGGGAATATGCAAATCCGTGTTGTAAAGGGACCGATGATCAAACGTCAGGAAATCCTTCGGGTGTGAATAGAGTAGCTCGCCGTGGTCCGAACTCAAGATCACCAGCGTATTCTTGTCCAAGCCAAGAGAGCGGAGAGAAGCCAGAATTTCACCCACTTTTTGATCTACAAAGCGAATCTTTCCATCGTAAAGCTGATAAAGACGTTCAATGGCCTTCTGATCGCCCAGCATCGCCAGGCGAAACAGCCCACCGTTCTCGATGTCATATCCTTTGTCGGTCATCCATGGATAGTCATCGTTCGTGAAGATGCGGTCGACGGCAGGAGGGTCATACGGAGAATGTGGAGCCAGAAAGTGTATGTAAAGAAAGAAGGGTCCAGACCGGTGCTTGCCTAGCCATGCCGACACGTCGTCGGCAGTCTTTGAAGCTCTCACGAGGTCGGTTGCTTCGCCGACGCGCTCCGTAATATTGATGGCCGCGTGGGCATAGCCTTCATGATATTCGTCGAAGCCTCGACCAGTCAGGTCCTCTCCTGCCAGCCCATTGTTAACGAAGGCGGCTGTGTAGTAGCCATGGTATTTGAAGTCGGATGCGAGCATGGGTACGTCCTTGTTGATCAAGGGCATACCAGGACGCCAGAAGAGCGTAACACCATGACTGGAGGGATAGAGCGACGTGTGAAGCGAAGCAAACGAGGGTGATGTCCACGATGCGACAGTGTAGTAGTTGGAAAACCGAACCCCGCTCGCGGCCAGTTGATCGATGTTGGGGCTCGTATCGCGAGAATTGCCATAGCAGTGCAACCGCCCAGCCCGAAGTTGATCGAGCATGATGACGACAACATTGTGTTTCCCGTGCTGGACGCTCTGCTGTGCCACTCCGGCACAGGGCCCCCAAAAGAGAGCAATTCCCGCTACTGCACAACTTCTTGCCCACTTAGCTTGTTTGATCATTCGTTATCCTCCGCATGAAGCTCTTAAGACGCTGATCCGATTTACCCGCCGACGAGCACTTCCCGCCGCCAGTTGAAACTGGAGAACGGCGGTGAGATTGATGTTACTATGCGACCTCGCTGCCAGCGCTCGCAGTGGAGTTGCGAGTCGCTTCCAGCGCCCACAGGTCCCTGTGTCCCATGAAGCGTTTAGGGCCTGTTTACGATCTCTTGAGCAGGAGCCTGAGGAATGCCAGGTGGACCATTTGCAGGCTGGTGTTCAGTTTGCGCTCGCAGTTCTTCCATAGCCGGCGGCATTTTCCCAGCCAGGCGAAGCTG
>JAJYZE010000271.1 GCA_021800195.1 Acidobacteriota bacterium | reverse complement strand
TTATGGACTCGAACGATCTGGAAAGGGAGCGAGGCATCACCATTCTGGCCAAGAACACGGCCATCCACTACAAGAACTCCAAGATCAATATTGTGGACACGCCCGGCCACGCGGACTTTGGCGGCGAGGTGGAGCGCGCCCTGAAGATGGTGGATGGCGTGGTGCTGCTGGTGGACGCCAGCGAGGGCCCGCTGCCGCAGACGCGCTATGTACTCTCCAAAGCCCTGGAGGCCAAGCTGACGCCGATTGTGGTGGTGAACAAGATTGATCGGCCCGATGCGCGTCCGCAGGAGGTGCTCAACGAGGTCTATGACCTGTTCATCGATCTGGACGCCGATGAGTCGGTGCTGGATTTTCCCGTGATTTACACCAACGGAAAGGCGGGCACGGCGACGATGGATCTGGCCCAGCCAGGAACCGATCTGCAGCCGCTCTTCGAGCTGATTTTGGATACAATTCCGGCGGCGCCGGGAACCGCGGACGGCCCGCTGCAGGTGCTGGTGACCAATCTGGACTACTCCGATTATCTGGGCCGGCTGGCCATCGCCCGGGTCTTCAACGGCACGCTGAAGACCGGACAGGAGATCAACCTCTCCCGCCTGGATGGGGTGCTGGAGACGGTGAAGGTGACCAAGCTCTTCACCTTCGATGGGCTGAAGCGGATCGATACCGACCAGACGGTGGTGGGGGATATCATCGCCGTGGCCGGCATCCCGGGGATCACCATTGGGGAGAGCTTCTGCGCGCTGGAAGACCCGCAGCCGCTGCCGATCATCAAGATCGACGAGCCGACCATCGCCATCGTATTTTCCGTCAACAATGGACCCTTTGCGGGACGCGAGGGCAAGCAAGTGACCTCGCGCAACATCCGCGAGCGGCTGGAGCGCGAGCTGCTGACCAACGTGAGCATCCGGGTGGAGGAGACGGGCAGCCCGGACAGCTTCAAGGTGCTGGGCCGCGGCGAGTTGCAACTCTCAGTGCTGATCGAGATGATGCGCCGCGAGGGCTTTGAGATGATGGTCTCCCGGCCGACGATCGTCACCAAGCAGATTGACGGCCAGTTGATGGAGCCGTCCGAAGTTCTGACCATCGATATTCCGGAGAACTTTGTCGGAACCGTGATCGAGCGCCTGGGCCCCAGAAAGGGCGAGATGGTGAAGATGGCCAACCATGGTTCGGGCCGGGTAAGGATGGAGTTCAAAGTTCCATCGCGCGGGCTGATCGGCTTACGCAATGAGATGCTGACTGAGACCCGGGGAACCATCGTGATGAACTCGATTGCGGGGGAATATATTCCGTACACGGGCGAGATTCCGCAGCGGCCTACAGGGGCGCTGATCTCTGACCGGCAGGGCACAACGACGCTCTATGCGCTGGATGGAATCCAGGATCGCGGCATCCTGTTTCTTGGCGATGGCGTGGAGGTCTATGAGGGGATGATCATCGGCGAGCACTCGCGCGACAACGATCTGGATGTGAACTGCGTGCGGGAGAAGAAGCTGACCAATATGCGGGCCTCCGGATCGGACGAGGCGGTACGCCTGGTGCCGTTCAAGAGCCTGACGCTGGAACAGTCGATTGAGTTCATCGCCGACGACGAACTGGTGGAGGTGACGCCGAAGTCGTTGCGCATGCGCAAGAAGATCTTGCAGGCGAGTGGGCGGAAGCGGGCGAACCGAGAGTAAAGCCGTGTAGATTGGCTTTTTGAAGAAGAGCAGCCTGAGGCCTCGTATCCGGGCAAGCCAAGGGGCCGCCCGCGGGCGGCCCCTTGGCTGCTCGAGCAGCGTTGGCTACTTGCGGGCATGGGCGAAGCGCTTGTTGACCTCGCCCCAGTTGACGACGTTCCACCAGGCGGCCAGGTACTCGGCGCGGCGGTTGTTGTACTTCAGATAGTAAGCGTGCTCCCAGACGTCGTTACCCAGGATCGGGTAGAGGCCGTCGGAGATGGGAGAGTCCTGATTGGGTTTGGTGACAATCTCCAGTTTGCCGCTCTTGTAGACCAAAAAGCCCCAGCCGGAGCCGAACTGTTTTGCCGCAGCATCTTCAAACTTCTTTTTGAACTCCGCGAAGCTGCCGAAGTCCTTGTTGATCTGCGCGGCGAGCTCGCCGGTGGGGTCGCCGCCACCGCTGGGCTTCATGATCTGCCAGAACATGGTGTGATTCACATGGCCGCCGGCGTTGTTGCGCACCGTGGTGCGGACGTCGTCCGGCACGCTGCCCAGATCGGAGAGAAGCTCCTCGGGCGTTTTTTTGCCCAGTTCGGGATGTTTCTCCACAGCGCCGTTCAGATTGGTGACATAGGCCACGTGATGCTTGTCATGGTGGAGTTTCATCGTCGCTTCATCGATGATGGGTTCGAGAGCGGCATAGTCATAGGGGAGGGGAGGAGTTTCGAAGGCCACGGGAGTTGCTCCTTTATCGTTCTTTGGTTTCGCTTGAAGATGCGCAGCCAGGGCTTTGCACTTCCATTTGGATGCAGGCGCCGCGCTCCGCGGCGCGCCTCCTCGAGGATAGACGAGATCGAGCCCGTCCGGGGAGACCGCGATGGGTCGCCGCGAGCTGTGCCGAACAGACGCTCGGCGCCTTGTTGGTTGAGGTTTGAGGCAGCGGAGCAAAAAAACGGCGTAACGGGTAGTGATGAAGATGACGGAGCGCAGGCTGGGCCAGGGCTTGAGTCTTAAGAATCGACAGGCGAGAGGAAGCCGATGGAGAAATCCCTCTTCGAGCGATTGCACAACTGCAAGCCCAACAACGAGTTGCGGAATCTGTGGTCGAATGGAGGGATGAGCGTTTACAACTGCAACTACAACTGGCTTCAGGATGACGGCCCTGCATTTGGATCTCCAGGCATCACTCCCCGTTGGACCTCTAGTCAAAAGGATGCGGTGATCACGGCTTATTCGGCATCTACCCGCATCTGGTTCACGGTTTCGCACGGAACGATCAATGAGATTTATTATCCGACGATTGATCATCCGCAGACGCGAGACATGGAACTGCTGTTCAGCGACGGGGAGAGCTTCTGCCATGAAGAGAAGCGCGATCTGCTGTACAACCTGCATTACGTGGATGAGAATGCGCTGGCCCTTCGCATGACGGGCCACGATGCCGAAGGACGATACTCCGTCACCAAGGATCTGATCACCGATCCACACCATGCCGTGGTGCTCATGAATGTGAAGATCAGTGGCGATGAGGATGTGCTTTCGCGGCTGAAGTGCTATGCGCTGGTGGCTCCGCATCTGGATGGCGGCGGAAAAGGCAACTCGGCGCGTTCGCTGGACATTGCCGGAGAGCGGTGCGTGCTGGCGTGGAAGAATGAGTTTTCCCTGGCGATGGGGGTGGACTGCGGCTTTGAACGCACCAGTTGCGGTTATGTCGGCGTTAGCGACGGCTATACCGACCTCTCCGAGCATCTTCGCATGTCCTGGAGCTTTGACCAGGCGCTGAACGGGAATGTCGCCATGATGGGAGAGATCGATGTGTGCCGGCATCGGGAGTTCACCATCGCCATTGCCCTCGGCCGTGGACATCATTCGGCGCTATCCAGCCTGATGCACTCGCTTTCAATTCCCTTTGAGCAGCTCCAGGAGCGCTTCATTGAGGAGTGGCATCGCGCCCTTGCGCCGGCGGCGCTGGCGGAGTTTTCCACCGACAACGGAAAGCTGATGCGGGCTTCACACGCGATGATTCTGACCCACGAGGACAAGACCTATGCGGGAGCCTTCATCGCCTCCGCCTCAATTCCCTGGGGAGCGTCCAAGTCCGACGACGATCTGGGGGGATATCACCTGGTCTGGACGCGAGACATGGTTCAGTCGGCTACTGCTTTGCTGGCCTGCGGACGGATCGATGCCGCACGCCAGGCTCTGGTTTATCTTGCCTGCACCCAGCAGCCCAATGGCGGCTTCGCCCAGAACTTTTGGATCAATGGCATTCCCTATTGGTCCGGCATTCAACTGGATGAGGTCGCTTTCCCCATTATTCTCGCCTGGCGGCTATGGAAGCTGGAGGGTCTAGGCAAGTTTGATGTGGTGCCGTTTGTGCTGGGGGGTGCTTCCTTCCTAGTGCGCTATGCTCCGATCACGCAGCAGGAGCGCTGGGAGGAAAATGCCGGCTACTCCCCCTCCACGCTGGCAGCAGTGATCGCGTCGCTGGTCTGTGCCGCGGATATTCTTCGCCACCACGGATCGGGGGAGGTCGCCCTCTTTCTGCAGGAGTATGCCGACTGGATCGAGGCTCGCGTCGATCGCTGGACAACCACGACGGAGGGAGTGCTTCTTGCCGGCGTCCCGCGCCACTACATCCGCATACGTCCTCCGGCCGCCGGGGAGTCCTTCCACAACCCCAACATTCCTCCCGGCATGATCTTTATCCAAAACCGCGCCCCGGGGGAGCAGTACGCGTTCGAGGCCCGCGAGATCGTCGATGCCGGATTTCTGGAGCTGGTTCGTTACGGCATCCGGCGGGCGGATGATCCACTGGTTGTCGATTCGCTCAAGGTCATCGACTCAGTCTTGAAGGTGGTTACGCCCCACGGACCGTGCTGGCGGCGCTACAA
>JAJYZE010000270.1 GCA_021800195.1 Acidobacteriota bacterium | reverse complement strand
TGTGTCAAAAATGGAGGCAAGTCCACAAAGTCTCTATTGCGATTCGGCGCAAGTGATGGAAAATGAACTGACTCAGGCCAAGGTGCTGACGTACTGACCAGATCTGCTATAATTCTGGTCGGAATCTAAGACGGAGGTGTCGTATGGCTACGTGGCAAGTTCAGGAAGCGAAGGCCCGCCTCAGCGAGCTGATCGACGACGCGAATACGGACGGCCCGCAGATTATCACCCGGCACGGCTCCGAACACGCTGTGGTGCTCTCGGTTGAAGACTATCGCGCCCTCAGTGCGCGGCAAGAATCTCTGCGGGACTACTTATTGGGCGGCCCAAAGGTGGACAGTTTTGAGGTGAAGCGCAGCCGGGATACAGGGCGGACGATTGCCCTGTGACGACCCGCAACCGTTATTTGCTGGATACGAATGTGTTATCGGAGACCCGCAAGAAACGTGCGGAAGAGGTCGTTTTGTCCTTTCTGGCTGGAACAGCTCCGGCATCTCTCTATCTCAGCAACCTCTCTTTGGGGGAACTAAGGAAAGGCATTGCTCTCAAGGCAAAGTCTGATCCCGCCGCGGCCAAGGCCATTGGAGCCTGGGCTGACGGCCTCGAAACCCATTTTGCGGATCGGATTTTAGGTGTGGATACAGCAACCGCGAAGCTGTGGGGCGAATGGTCAGCCCAGCGTTCGAGGCCCGTAGTCGATACGCTCCTCGCCGCAACAGCCGTGGTTCATGGTTTGATCTTCGTCACCCGCAATGAAAGCGACGTAGAGGATCTTCCGGTCAAGGTGCTCAATCCGTGGCGGACGTAGGTTGAATCAAGGATATGGTTGCTGGTTCTCTTTACAGGCGATTGAGCAGTTCTTCAGCCCTGCGTAATTTTGCAAACATGCTCGAATAGTCGGGTGGCATGCCCATCATAATGCCACTACTTGACGCGAGGGGATAATTCCCTTCCCGACATTGGCGGGAATCAGCAAACCATACCCAGCCCGTGAAAAAGGCACGCAGGCCATGCGGCTATCCAACATTTCGTCGCCCGCCTGATCGCTGCCAAGGTGAATCAACATGCCGCCGGCGGTCCAAACCGAGCTGCTGTGGCGCGTTTCGCCGGGTGACTGGCAGCCACGCTGACCAGCTCGCGCCCTGGAGTCACCACTCTGGTTCCACCCCAGGAAGGCAGGCACGGCGCCGGACGGCGTGGAACAATGGAGTTGCTCTGGTTGTTCGGTGATTCCCAGCCAATCGGCGGCGCGGCTCAAGCTTAGCGGCGATTGGCTCAACCGTGGCCCTACATTCCCTATGAAACCCCAGAGACTGGTCTACTCCCCCACCAGAAGTCGCAGGCTCAATGAGATGCTCGGCCTGATCGTTCTGGTCTCCGCCGGCTTGCTGCTGCTTGCCTTGGTGAGCTATAACCCGGCCGATCCCTCCTTGAACACGGTCGGGGGCGGCGCTGCCGGTGGCACGGTCCACAGCGGGGTGCACAACTGGGCGGGGCTGGCGGGGTCCTATACCGCGGACCTGTTGCTGCAAACGCTGGGAGTCGCGATCTTCTTTGTTCCTCTGGCCCTGATTCGCATCGGGCTGGCCTGGATGCGATCCCTGGCGGTTGGATCCACACGGCTGAAGCTGGCTGGCCTTGCGTTGTGGATGTTCTTTGCCCCTGCGCTGGTCGCCCTGCTGCCCGGACATCTCCTTTGGCGAGGCGCATTGCCCATCTGCGGCGTCGAGGGCGCCATGCTCGCAGGAGTTCTCACTCACTTTGCCAACTTTCCCGGCACCGTGGCCATATGCGGCCTGATGGTAGCCCTCTCGCTTTACCTGACCACCAACTTTCTGGTCGCCACGGCCGGAGCCTGGTTCTCTTCGCACTTTGGATTTGTGCGCAGCATGGCGGAGCGCTACACCCGCTGGAGAAGCCGCAGGCGGAGCCGCGGGCCGGAGGAGTTCGACTCGGATTTCGCCTCCAAACGGGAGATCTCCGCAGCCAAAGCCCGCAAAGAGCAGGAGAGCCGGCAAAAGAAGCTGCAGCAGGAGACGCAGTCCGGCGGCTCGCTGCTTTCCAGCCTCTTTGCATGGTTTGGCCGCCGCCGCGCCTCCGGCGAGCCGGGCTTGGAGGAAATCTCTTCAGAGCCCGACGCCGGGCAGAGGGAGCCCTCGGTCTGGCAGTCGATTCCACGCACCATGGTGGATGAGGCTCCGGTTACCGGATTGCAAGTTGCCGCGGCGGCAGCAGCTCCGTTTGCGGAGCAATTGGCCGCAGCCGCTGCCCCGCTGGGGAGCGCCGTCGAGCCCGGACTTCCGTTCCCCGTAAAAGCCGACCCGCTCCGGCGTGACACCGAGGATGATGGCTGGCTGGACGCGCCGGAACGGCGCACGCCTGCGCCGATTCTCTCCCGGTCGCCGGCGTCTGCTGCGCCTACGCTGGCTCCGTCTTTGGCCTCGTCTTTGGCGCGGCCTTCGGCGGGCGGCCCCGCGGCATCCCCGGCTCCTTCTTCGGCACTGCCCCCGATGCCCTCCCCGATGGCCGACATCGCTGCCCAAAACATCGCCTTTGGGCAGCGCGCCGACGCCAACCTGATGGCCGTCGCCATCACCCCCAAGTCCGTACGCGGCTACAGGCTGCCCCCCAGCTCCCTGCTCTACCGCTCCGAAGAGCGTGCCCAGGTGCGCGAGAGCGAGTTGCGTGAGGAGGCCCGCACCCTGGTAGAGAAGTGCGCCGAGTTCGGGGTTGACGGCTGCGTGGAGCAGATCAATCCCGGGCCGGTGGTCACCACCTTTGAGTTTCGTCCCGACGCCGGCGTCAAGTACTCCCGCGTCACCGGCCTGGCCGACGACCTCTGCCTGGCCATGGCCGCCGAGTCCATCCTGATCGAACGGATGCCCGGCAAGTCGACTGTCGGCATTCAGGTGCCCAACCGCCAGCGCGAGACGATCTGGCTGCGAGAAGTGGTCGAGTGCGAGAGCTTTGCACAGAGCAAGAGCAAGCTGGCCTTCGCCCTGGGCAAGGACATCAGCGGACGCATCGTCACCGGCGATCTGGCCAGCATGCCCCACATCCTGATCGCCGGCTCTACCGGCTCGGGCAAATCGGTGGCGATCAACGCCATGATCATGAGCGTACTCTTCAAGTCCACGCCCGAACAGGTGCGCATGATCCTGGTGGATCCCAAACGGGTGGAACTGGGCATGTATGAAGGGATTCCCCACCTGTTTACGCCCATCATTACAGAGGCGAAACTGGCCGCCAACGCGCTGCGCAATGCGGTGCGGGAGATGGAACGCCGGCTCAAGCTGCTGGCCGCCAATCACGTGCGCAACATCGAGCAGTTCAACAAGCTCTTTGAGCATGGCAGCGAGTACCTCTTCGAGGACGTTAATCAGGAACCGCTGCCCTACATCATGATCATCATCGACGAACTGGCCGACCTGATGATGCTGGACCGGGCCAATGTGGAAGAGGCCATCACCCGGCTGGCGCAGATGGCTCGCGCGGTGGGCATTCACCTGGTGCTGGCCACGCAGCGCCCCTCCGTGGATGTGATTACCGGCCTGATCAAGGCCAACGTGCCCACTCGCATGAGCTTCCGCCTGGCCACCAAAGTGGACTCGCGAACCATCATCGACTCCAACGGCGCTGAGAGTCTGCTGGGCCGCGGCGATATGCTGTTTCTCCCTCCCGGCACCTCCCGCCTGCAGCGCGTGCATGCTCCGTTTGTCACCGAAAAGGAGATTGCCGCCGTCACCGGATTCTGGAAGGAGCAAGGGGAGGCTGAGTACGTGCATGGCTTCCTGGAAGGCCCCAAGGAAGAGAAAACGGGGGGAGAGTCAGCAGCGGCAGAGAGCGAGGAGGATGACGCGCTCTTTGACGACGCCGTGCGCCTGGTCTTCGAGTTTGGCAAGGCTTCCACCTCGCTTCTGCAACGCCGTCTGCGCATCGGCTACGGCCGCGCCGCGCATCTGATCGACATGATGGAGCGGGATGGGTTAGTGGGTCCGGCGGAGGGCTCCAAGCCACGCGAGCTGCTCAAGCCCTCCAACTATTTCTCGGAGATGGATGCCTCCGTGCGATAGCCGCCTTCCTGTGCCGGCCACCGTGTCGGCGTAGCGCCCCGGCCCGGCTTCAGTTTCCGGCGGGCGCGGGATGGGTCCGCAGCCAGCGGATCAGGTCAGCGCGCACCTGTTCATAGCGGGGCTCGCCCTTAGGATAGACCTTGATCGTTCCGTGGGACTTCAGAGTGTAGTAGTTCAGCGCAAAGTCCTTGATAGCCGGCGCATGGGTGGGATCGGCCCCAATGACGACGTTGGGGCTGCGAATCAGGGCCCGGCGGGCCGCTTTAGCCGACTCCAGCGAGACGTACTCCCGCACCCGGCCATCGGGGCCAAAGTACTCAAAGTTATAGCGGGTCAGCGAACGGCCCACCGGCTCAAAGTACTCGCGAACGATCCAGTGTTCCCCGTGGACGTGAAATGAATCGATGATATCGCTCTCCCGGGCGCTGATACCAGGGGCTCTGCGCTCGCGCGCATCGCGCAGAAGAGCGCGCTCCCGGTCGAACTCTCCCCAGCGCCCCAG
>JAJYZE010000014.1 GCA_021800195.1 Acidobacteriota bacterium | reverse complement strand
AGAGCGTGCATGATCTCAGCGACCTGGTGAAGAAGATCGCTCTCCAGGACAAGATCGATGAGAGCAGAGAGCTGGCAACAGATGTAGATCAGTCGCTTTATGCGGGCCAGCGCCATGCAAATCCTGGGCTGAAGAATAGGGGGGTCAAGAAGGCGCCCTTTGTCGTGCTGATCGGGGCGAACATGCCGTCGATCCTGGCGGAGATTGGTTTTGTGACCAATCCCAGGACCGCCGCTGAGCTGGAGACGCCTCAGTATCGGGAACGTGTAGCGGAGAGCCTCTATCGCGGGATTGCGCGCTATGCCGAGGGGGTCAACGGCGTCCGGCCGCGGGTGGTGACCGAGGAGCAGGCGGCGAGATAGCATCCTGTCCGGGATGCATGGCTCCGCCGGACGCTCAAAACCTGCCTCATATGCCGGAAGAGCGGCTTGCTCGCGCTGACACAACCATGAAGCTGACGAGCGCGCTCCTTTTACACGAAGAATCCCGCCGCATTGCATTTGACGGCTGGAAGCGGCGGCGCTCGTCGATCTTTCCGCATCACCAGGTCTCCCGGTGGGGGCTGAATGGGTATTCTTATCAGGCAAATCGGCCAACACAGTCGAGGCATCATGCCACTCTGGTGGGAGAACGATCCTAGCGGGCAAAGAGCTGCGAGAGATCCGCAAAGGATTTGAACTCCAGGGCGTTGCCGCTCGGGTCCAGGAAGAACATCGTCGATTGCTCCCCAACCTGGCCTGCAAAACGGGTGTACGGCTCAATGACAAACGGGATCTTAGCTGCGCGCACGCGCGCGGCCAACTCCTTCCACTCAGGGGGTGAAAGAACCACGCCGAAGTGAGGAATCGGAACCGGATGGCCGTCGACCACATGGGCCGGAACGGGTTTTGGGGCTTCTGCGCAACAACTGCTCGCTGGCCCCGCCGCAGGCCGGAGATGAGCGACGATCTGATGGCCGTATAGATTGAAATCAATCCACTCGTCAGTGCTTCGTCCCTCGGTACAGCCCAGAATCGTTCCGTAGAAGTTGCGGGCTGCCTGCAGGTCATCAACGGGGAAAGCGATGTGAAAAGGTTGCATAAGGGTATCGGGATGGTTGCGGCTGCGCCGTCTGCTTCGCGCGCTCCACGCTACCTTCACTTTAGAACAAGTCTCCGGCTCCATGTGCGGCCTGGAGCTGGGCACCGCGTAGGGTTCGCTGGAACTGGATCCCGGCGAGTGCAGGAACTCCGCGGCAGACCGGCGGAAACGTCTCCGGTGTTGCCTGCCCGGCCCAGGGTGTTCTCTAGCATTTGCAGTGTTGATGGGTACACCGGAGAGGGCGTGCAGTGGCATTTTCCTTGGGGAAAACGCCCATGGAGGTCGAGGCGTCGCGTTACACCTGCACTGAAAACGCGTTAGCGGTAGTAGCCCCTGCGGTAGCCGTTGAGAAACGCGCGGCGAAAGGCCCTGCGGTAGACCCCGTAGGGCCCCATCTGGGGGGCATAACCCGGGGTAACCTGGAAGTCCCGGGTGCGGCGAGGATGAGGAACCTCCCCTAGCCTGGCAGCGCGCGCGCCGTCCTGACGACCGAAGGAGAAGCCATTCTGCTCCGCGATCTGAATGATCGTTGGAGCGGCAGGAACCTGCGGCGGCGGGGGTGGCGGGGGTGGATAGCAGGGATGGGCGCATCCCAAAGCGGCTACGGCCAGCATGGCAGAGATCGCGAGGTCGCCGATCAAGCGTTTCATGGAGTTCTCCTGACGCCCGGGGAGTCTTCCCCGCGCGTTGTCCTGGGGTATTCCTTCATGCCATGGAGGCAGTTGACAGCGTGATCAAGTAAACACAATTCTTCGCCAAGAGTTGCGCAGGTTGCTCTGTGCGGAGCGGAGATGACCGGTCTGGTCCGATTCGGATCCGGCGGTCCCCAGCCAATGGCAAGTTGCCATCCGTGCGGAACGAGTCTGCTGTCCGAAGAAACAACACTCCCAGGATCAGTCGCACCTGCCGATATAGACAATGTCGGCATGCGGCTGCGATTCGCATTCTTCGACTTCCAGTTGAATTGACGATTCGCGGCGCGATGTTGGGCAGGCCTCCGGATGCTCTTTGGTCCGTGGTCTGAGATGCGAGGAGAAAAGAGGCTTTTCCAAAGATGCAAATCATTCTGGCGGACAATCAGGCGATCTATTGTTCGGGACTGACAAGAGTGTTGAAAGCAGAGATCGGTATTGAAGTGGTTGCGCAGTGCAGCCAGCCAGTGCAGTTCGAGAGGGCAGTCAGCAGTTGGCGTGGCGCCATCGTGATCTTTCCTTCGAGCTTTACGACTGAGATCGCCTCTTTGCTGGATCTGGTGGAACGCTCGGGCTGCCGGGCAGTGATGATTCTGGAATCAGAGTTTGTGCTCGATGGCGCGCTCGCCGAGCGGCTGCATGGAGCGCTGTCACGATCGGTCGCCGAGCCTCAATTGCTGGACTGCCTCCATCGCGTGGCAGAGGGTGGGCGTTATTTGCAGCCGGCCTTGGTGCAGACCATGGTTGCGCCGGACCAGCAAGGCTCGGAGGCGCTAAAGCGGCTGACGGAGCGCGAGTTGCAGATCGTCGCGCTGATCTGCGAAGGGCTCAAGAACAAGGAGATCGCGCAACGGCTCAGCACCAAGGAGCAGTCGATCAAAAACTACCTGCGCAGCATCTACTCCAAGGTGCAGGTCTGTGACAGGCTCGAACTGGCAATCTTCGCGATGCATCACCAGGTTCTGGCGAAGATGGTGCAAAGTGTGCGCCTGGGAATGGCGCGTACAGCGTAAAGTGCGCTGTTGTTAAGGCTCTGCCCCTTTTTTGAAAGAAGCTGAAACAGCGAAGATCGGAAGTTGAGAAGAAACGGAGTAGCGGCGCTCCTGCAAAGGCCATCGGCTTTCACGCAGCACAGAGCGCTTCAGCTTCCATGGAGAGGCTCTGAACCAGGCATGCTTGCCAAGGACCTTTCTCAAAACCGAGATCCCCCGGCCTTCCTTCATGAAAAGGTGTGAAGCCCCAAGGCGAACGCTGCCTGGGAGAAGCCGTAGACGCATCTCCAGGGAGGAAAAGCTTCACTGCCGATGCGCAGCCTGCTTCTCCAAGGGGGACGCCCGATGCTGTTGCGTACAAATTCTGCTGCCTGGAAGATCGCTCTATGAGAGCTTCTCAGCGATTGACTTGGCTTGGGTAAATAGTGTCAGGTAATCAGGGCCCCCGGCTTTGGAGTCCGTTCCGCTCATGTTGAAGCCGCCAAAGGGATGAGCTCCTACCATGGCGCCGGTGCACTTGCGGTTGAAGTAGAGATTGCCTACATGAAACTCTTCGCCGGCCCGTTCAAGCCGCTCGCGGGAGTGGCTATACACGGCTCCCGTCAAGCCATACTCCGTGTTATTGGCGATGGCGATAGCCTCATCGAAGCTGTTGGACTTGATCACAGCCAGGACGGGTCCAAAGATCTCTTCCTGGGCGATCCGGGCGTTGGAAGGCACGTCGGCAAAGACGGTGGGAGCGATATAAAAGCCATGTCCCGGTAGATCCACCTCGGTGCCACCGATCAACAGGCGGCCTTCATTCCTTCCCATCGCAATGTAGTCCAGGACCCGTTTCCGGGCGGTCTGGTTGATGACCGGGCCGGTCGGGAAGTTCTCAACCGGAGGACCCTGGGTAAGGGCCGCCACTGCCTCTTTGATCCGGTCGCAGAAGACCTCATAGATGGCAGCATCGACGATAACCCGGGAGCAAGCTGAACACTTCTGTCCATTGAACCCGAAGGCTGAAGCTGTCACGCCGAGAACGGCCTGGTCCAGATCGCAGTCCGCATCCACCAGGATTGCGTCCTTGCCACCCATCTCAAGGATCGTTCGCTTGAGAAAGTGCTGGCCGGGCTGGGATCGAGCCGCCAGCTCGTGGATCTCCAACCCAACCTTTCGGGAGCCCGTAAAGGCGATAAACCGGACCCGCGGATCCTCGACGACGGCGCGTCCCGCCTCCGGACCTCCCTGGATCAGGTTCACCACACCGTCAGGCAGGCCCGCTTCCTCCAGTAGAGAGAGATAGTGTGCCGCGATGGTGGGAGCATCCGGACTTGGCTTCAGCACCACCGTGTTGCCGCAGACCATCGCTGCCGAGGTCATCCCGGCCAGGATGGCTAACGGGAAGTTCCAGGGAGGGATGACCGCGCCGACGCCCAGCGGGATATAGCGCAGCCGGTTTCGTTCGCCGGGATACTGGATAGGCGTGGTGGCGGCGTCCAGACGCAGCGCCTCGCGAACGTAGAACTCCATAAAATCGATGCACTCGCCGACGTCAGCGTCGGCCTCACCCCAGTTTTTACCCACCTCGAAGACCAGCCAGGCGCAGAACTCAAGACGGCGCCGGCGGAGCAAACTGGCAGCGCGCAGCAGTAGAGCCGCGCGGTCAGCCGCGGACGTTTTGCCCCAGGTGGTGAACGCCAGTTCCGCAGCTTCCACAGCTTGCCCGGCCTCGCGAGCTCCGGCGGCGTAGTGAATGCCAACGATCTCGGAGGGGTTGGCGGGATTGATGGAGTGGAAGGTGCTGGGCGTCTGCACATCTCTTCCCCCGATGATCAGATCGTAGGTGCGGCCCATCTCTACGCGGATGCGATCGAGCGCTTCGCGCATGGCGCGCTGGTTCGCCGCGTTGGAAAAATCGGTAAAGGGTTCGTTGCGAAATGGGGGTAGAGAGATGGAAGTTGTCGAACTCATAGAGACCTCTCAAGATATTCTACGGTGGGCTCCGGACAGCTGATTCGGAACTCCAGACCAGCCGTCCGGTTATAGAATCTCCGGCTTAGGCGAGGTCCAGAGCTGCATCCCCTCCGGGCTGCTTCCACAACAACCAGGCTTCCCTGCCGGCCTGCTGCGGCGCTTTCACTGGGAAAGCGCCCATCAAGGTCGAGGCATCGTAAAGCACCCGCTGGGAAAAATCTCCAAGGATTTGGAACGGAGCGCTCCGTCCGCCTTTGCGCGGCCAACCGGCATCCTGGACCGAAGGATCCGGCTTCCAGGAGGACGGATGAAGGGCGCGTCCCGCATAACCTCTGTTTCCAAGGTTGCGAAGATCCATGCAAAAGCCAGAACGTTTCCCTGATTACTCAGTGAGGATCCTGGAGGAACTTCTCGGCGTTCTTGGACATGAGGGCCGTACGTTCCAATTTGTCCCAGTTGAAGCTGCGGCCATCGATGGCGCGCTTCACCGTGCGGACAAGTACCCAGGAGAAGAGCTGGCGGTAAGTGAATCTTTGGATCCAGATGTGAACCAGCAGCCACGCGTCTCCTTTGCTGGCGGGGTGTCTACGCTCCAGCAGAAAGGCTAGCGTGGAGGTGGCAAAGTCAATCAGCAGGAACGCCACGAAGAAGCTGACAAGCTTGTAAAGATCCTCCGGATTCGTGGTGCTAGGGTGAAAGTGCTTGTCAATGAAGTAATGAACGACGCCGGCGGCAAACATGAGGTCAATCAACGGCGAGACCAGCGGCAGGAGGATCTGGAAGACAAGGATATTGGGCAGAGCGAACAGACCCATGGCCACTCGGTTGGCAATAGCTCCGCGGTGCTTAAAGACCGCTTGCAGAATACCGAAGGACCAGCGGAACCGCTGGCGGGCCAGGTCGTTAGCGTTGGCGGGAGCTTCAGTGAAGGCCAGGGCCCGATCCTCGTAGATGACGGCGTAGCCTTGTTCCAGCAGATTCATGGTGAGATCTGCATCTTCCGCAACCGTATCCGGGTGATAGCCGCCACCCGCCTTCACGGACGCGGTGCGCCAGGCGCCAATGGCTCCAGGAACTACCGTGACCACGTCGAACAGATCCAGCGCGCGGCGTTCAAAGTTCTGGCTGGTGATGTACTCGAGCGCCTGCCAGCGTGTCCATAGGTTTACCCGGTTGCCCACCTTGGCGTTCCCAGCCACTGCTCCAATCCGCGGATTGGCAAAGTGCGCGATCAGCCGGCTGATGGCATCATGGGCGATGGCGCCGTCCGCGTCGATGCCCACATAGACCTCTTCGTTCTCGCGAATTTGCGCGAGACCGAAGTTGAGCGCATCGGCCTTGCCGCCATTGGGCTTGCTGAGAACGGTAAGTCGCCCGGCCTCGATTTCTTTGGCGTAGGTCTCGGCGGTGATCTTCGCGGTGCCATCCGTGGAGCCGTCGTCGATGACGATAATCCGGATGTTCTTGTAGTCGGACATCAGCACGGAGCGAATGGTGCGGACGATCACCTTGGCCTCATTGAAGGCCGGGATCAGGACGGCGACGTGCGGACTGTAGTTCGGCGTGGCGAAGTCTTTGCGCTTGCGGAACCGGTCGATGATGGCAAACAGGCCAATGATGATCAGCCGTCCGCTCATCAACACATCGCCGATGAAGAAGACGCTGATCACGAAGTGATTGAAGAAGGAGATGAGGGCGAAGGCGATCGAGTCGACAAAGGCATAGTAGCGCTGTCGGCCTTTGATGGGAGGCATCACTTCGGCCGTGGTCTTGCCGATCAGTGCGGAGACAGGAACAATCTTGTAGCCATGGGCGCGCAGGGCGTTGATCAGCACCGGAAGAGCGGCGACGGTTGCCGAACGATCACCGCCCCCGTCGTGCATCAGGATGACCGAGCCCCGCGTCCACGGCTTGGCGTTGAACTCCGAGATTTGCTGGAAGATGCTATTAACAATCTCCTGCGGCGTCTTGCGGGGATGAACGTCCCAATCGTTGGTGTCGATCTTGTCGCCCACAATGACGTACCCCAGGCGCTGGATCGCCTGCACCGGAGCGGCCTGATCATTGGTGTCCGGTTCCTGATCAATCGAGTAGGGAGGACGGAAGTAGACCGGCTGAACGCCCAGCTCTGCCGCGAACAGACGTTCCGTGAGATTGAGTTGCAGAACCACCTGGCGCTGGGAGATCTCGGAGATGTCTGGATGGGAATAGGTGTGGTTGCCCACCTCATTTCCATTGCGGTAGACCTGCTTCATCAGTCCGATGTTGTCCTGCGCCTCGTCGCCGATCATGAAGAACGTTCCGATGACGTGGTACTGCTTGAGGATCTTCAAGATCTTTGGCGTCCACTCGGGATCCGGCCCGTCGTCAAAGCTGAGCGCCACCTCCTTGGGATGGTAACCGTACTGGGTGAGCGTGTAGGGGAGAGGATAGGAGTCCATGGTCTCCGAAACCACGCTGAGGAACGGCTTGGGGATGGTGGGATCGTCGTCCATGGTCAGGGTGCGGTGACCGTTCTGGGGCGGGCTGGTGACGCGCAGAATGTCTCCGTCCCCTTCGGTATCCACGTCCTGCCCCGGCGCAACCGCGGCCAGCGCCTTGACGGGATCTACCTTGAGGGGGTGATCCCAGATCTTCCATAAAGAGTCGTCCTCCAGGCCCAGGCGCTGGATGGCAAAGGTCTGAATGCCTAGGGCCTCAGCGACTCGCATCTGGTTCAGGGCTGTGACGGCATCCAGAAACCAGACATTGTGCTTCACCCCCGCGTCTTCGTCGATGTAGGAGAAGTGAGGGTTCAGCGAGTTGGAATCCAGGCTGATCGTCGCGCCGGAGTCCGATGCCGCCTGCCAGGCCTCCTGGGTGGAGAGCATCGTGGTGGTGTAGACGGTCGCTCCCGGCCGAGGCAGCGGGCCAACTCTGCGGCCGTGCTTGTACTGCGGAGGCGGGGGTATCGGGTTGGTCCAGTCGTAACCGTAGCCGCCGATGGAGCAGATGATCTTCTGCAAAGGAACAACCTTCATCAGGGCGCGCAGGTTGTCTTCAAACTGATCTTGACCCGCAATGGGTCCGGGATCGGTGCCCCACTGATGTTGCCCGTAGTTCATCAAAATCAGGCCGTCGGAGTGGGCAGCCAGATACTTCAGGTCCAGGCTGCCGGGATCTACCGGAACGTTGATGTAAAGGCGCAGATGCCGAGATTGGAAGTCGGCGTACAGCGCCCCCACCAACTGGCTGTAGGCTATCTGGGCGTCGTCCGGCAGGGCCTGGAAGTCCAAGTCAAGGCCCCGGTAGCGCGTGTTGGTGTTGAGAAAGAGATCGATCTGGCGAATGAATTTGCCGCGAGCCTCCGGGCTCAGCAGGAACTGCTCCACGCTCGGCTCGAAGACGCCGTCCGTCGGGCTGTAGTTGTTCACCATAGGGAAGATCTCGGTGTCTTCTCGAGCATCCTGAATGGTGCGAAGAATCTTGTTCTGGTGATCAACGCCATGAACCCCGGCCGAGTCGACCACGGCGAAAGGAGTCTCGTCCGAGGTGTAGGCGGTCAGCGATCCGTCCGCGCTCAGCACGTGGAGCCACTCGGGAAAGAGCAGGTCGATCTGCTTGACGTGCTCTTTGAAGGAGGCATAGCTGCCGGGGTCGAGATCGGTATAGAAGGCGGCGCGCAGACCTTCACCCTGGTTCAGAACCACGTCGGAGGGCTTCAGGTTGGTCTTGCGATGGGCCGAACGATTCAGCTTTTCCCGGGAGCGCAACTCGGGAGCTGGAGGGTTTGAAAGGGCACGGTAGCGTCGGGTGACGGAGTGAAAGTTCAAGCCTTGCATCGGCTTCATTCTCACCAGGCCCACCACAAAGACGATCCCGACGGCGGCGCCCAGAAGCGCCAGCACGTCAAACAAGCGCCGCAATCGTTTCCAGCGTTTGCGCTGCGGGTCGTAGAAGACTTGTTTTCTCATCGACGGGGAAAAGGCGTACTTCTTAAGATAATACCGATTCCAGATCGACGAGAGCCGCGCGCTGCTTCTCGGTTCCGGTCTGAAGCAGAGTAGGATGCAGGGAAGTGGGTAAGGCGAGATGGAAACTTGGCTGGGGTGCGGCGCTTGCGGCCGGCGCATGGCTGCGTCTGCTGTTCTTCTTTCGACTGCGCCCCGCGGCCTCCGGCGACTCCCGGATCTATACTGCGCTAGCCCGTAATCTTCTCGCGCACCACCTCTATGGATACGCTGGAACGCCCCTGCAGCCCACGCTGATTCGTCTTCCCGGATACCCGCTGTTTCTAGCGGCCTGCGATGCGCTGTCTGGTCGGTTTCACCCCGCCGTCATCCTCTGGGCCCAGATGACGCTGGATCTGCTGGGATGCGTTCTGCTGGGGCAGCTCTCCGCCGGCCTGGCGCAAAGGGTGGTGGGGACCGCAGAGACTTCGGGGGCGAGCCCGGCCCGGGTAGGGCTGGCCGCGGTCTGGCTGGCGGCTCTGTGTCCGTTTACCGCCAACCTCACGGTTGTCCTCCTGCCGGAGTCTCTCAGCGTCTTTTGCGTGGTCACGGCCTTGTTTGCCCTGGAGAGATGGGAAGCATGCCTCAGCCAGGAAAAGTGGAGTTTCAGAGGCGAAGCCGGGGTCTGGACGGCGGTGATCGGATGGTCCCTCGCCTGGGCCGTGCTGCTCCGACCGGACCAGGGCCTTCTGGCGGCGGTGGTCTTGCCCGCCATGCTGTGGGTGTGCTCGCGAGCCGGAGCCCGGCAGGGGGTGGGCTTGGTGGGGCGGTTTTGGCCGGCCACGGCGGCCGGTTTGCTGCTTCTGCTGCCGCTGCTGGCGTGGGGAGCGCGCAACTGGAGCGTCTTTCATGTACTCCAGCCGCTGGCGCCGCGTTATGCACAGGACCCTGATGAGCAGCCGCCGGTTGGATTCTACCGCTGGTACCGAAGCTGGGCGATTGAGTACAAATCCAACCTCGATATCTACTGGAGGTATGACGATGATCCAATCCACATGCGCGATCTTCCCGCCCGGGCTATCGACAACCCGCAGCAGAGGCGGGAGACCCAGGAGGTTTTTGATGGCTACAACCGGATATTGACCGCAACTCCGGAGCTGGATGCGGAGTTCGCGCGGATTGCGAACCAGCGAATCGCCACCCACCCTGTGCGCTACTACGTTGGGTTACCGATGGCTCGGGAACTGGATATGTGGCTTCGTCCCAGGCTGGAGTTTCTGGCCATGCCGGTGGACTGGTGGAAGTTTTCTCTTCATCCGAGGCAGTCTGCTGAGGAGGCAGCCTATGCGCTCGTCAACGCTCTTTATTTGGCGCTGGCGCTGTTTGGCCTGCTGCGCTGGGCACAAAGACGATACCTTGGTGGGGAGCTGATGGCCTTCGTGATGCTGGCGTTTGTGGCGCTCCGCATTGTCCTGCTGCTGACGTTGGATAACTCCGAGCCACGCTACACGCTGGAGTGCTTTCCGGTGGTGATCGTTCTGGGGGCTATGGCGCTGCTGCCGCAAACTAGTGGTTGACGATGCTGGTGTGGGAGTTCTTCCGGATCGCGAAGGGTTTCATGTCGATGTGACCGTTGGACTGGATCTCTGAGTAGTTACAGGTCCTGCGGTCATCGTTGCTAAGGTAGAAGATCTGCCGCAGGGAGAGCGCACGGGAGGGATCCACCCAGATGGTGATGTGGGTGAAGTTCTTCTCATCCGGATCTTTGCTGACCAGGTCCAGTTTTTCCGTCTGCACCTGTTTGCTCCCCTCACTGAGCTTTTCTGGCCCCAGGTCCTGGATCTTCCAGGACTTTTCCAGGTCCGCGCCGCTGCCGCCAAAACCCAGTGTGATGTACCGCTCCTCCTGCGCCTGGTTGGAGCCGGCGTGCAGCACTGTGAGTTGATTGACACCCGGATCAAAGAGTTCGAGCAGGCCGTCTTTGTATTGGACCACCTTTTGTGGCTTGCCGTCCGGGCCATCGATCACCACGCCCATCTGGATGGCCGCTCCTTTGCGCAGGAAGTAGATTGAGCCGGTCTGGGTCGTGGTGTCGCGGACCACGCGCTCGTAGTACTGGCAGTTCATCTGGGCCCGAGCGCTGCGGAACTGCTTGCTGGCCTGGTTCATCTGCTGCAGGATCGCGTTCAGATGAGACGAACTGGACTGAGCGGATAGCGCGCTGGGAAGGAAGCTGAGGGCCAGGGCTGTGGAGAGAATCGGGCGGTGGAACATGAGCTTTGATCTCCTGCATCGACTGCTTGAGTTTGGCCGGCTGACGACGCCGGCCCACAAAAGTGCATGGATTCTGGCTTGCGGGCGTTGCATGGCCTCGGTTTGTGGATCCGCGGAGATTGGTTGGATGCGCAGGAACGAGGGTGGGGGTAAGTTCCGGGCGGCCGGCAGGATTCCACGGGTCCGGCCGCATCTTTCGGATCTGTTTTCGGATCTAACGGACAATGGTGGCATCATAGGCGACAACGTGGCCTTTGGCGTCTACCACGGGAGAGTATTTCTTCAAGGTGACGCCGCCGGCGATCGGCTCTACCACATTGAGAATGGCCTGACGCAGGTCAGCATCGGATTTTGCGCCGTGCAGATCGTCGACGCGTATCTCATAGATGAAAGTGGGCTCCTCGTCCTCGCCGTGAGCCGCCTTCACCAGCACCTCGCTGTGTTGCAGCGGCGCCTGCTCTACCGGCTTGTCTTTGAAGTCGATCCAGCGCGGGGAGAGAAAGAGGAAGAGCAGAATCAGGGTGACCATTACATCGTAGTGGAAGCTGCCGCGTTCGTAGGTCCAAAAAATGTAACTGCGCAGGGTATTCATATAGCGCGCCCCAGGGATTGGCGGGCAATTACCGTCTCGCCGTTCATGTACGGCCGCAGGGCCTCCGGAACCCGGACCGAGCCGTCGGCCTGCTGGTAGTTCTCCAGGATGGCCAGATAGGTGCGGCCAATGGCCAGGCCGCTGCCATTGAGAGTATGCACGAACTCAGCCTTTTTGGCCCCGGCCGGGCGATAACGAATGTTGGCTCGCCGGGCCTGGAAGCCCTCGAAGTTGGAGCAGGAAGAGATCTCGCGGTAGGTCTGCTGGCCGGGGAGCCATACCTCCAGATCATAGGTTTTGGCGGAGCTGAATCCCATATCTCCGGTGCAGAGCAGTGTCCTCCGGTAGGGCAGGCCAAGGCGCTCCAGCACCGCTTCGGCGTGCCGCGTAAGGGCTTCATGCTCGGCGTAGGAGTCTTCCGGACGAGTGAACTTCACCAGCTCCACCTTCTGGAACTGGTGCTGACGGATCATGCCGCGCGTGTCCTTGCCGTGCGAGCCAGCTTCCGAGCGAAAGCACGGCGTCCACGCCGTAAAACTGATGGAACCGTTGGACAGGTCGATGATCTCGTCGCGGAAGATGTTGGTCACCGGAACCTCGGCCGTGGGAATCAGCCAATGGTCGCTCTCCTGAAGCTCACCGGCCACGTAAGAACCTTTGTCATCGCAATGGAAGAGATCTTCCGCAAACTTTGGCAGTTGGCCGGTTCCGAACAGCGAGCGGGAGTTCACCAGGCTTGGCGGAAGAACCTCCACGTAGCCATGCTCTTTGGTATGCAGGTCGAGCATGAAGTTGGTCAGGGCGCGTTCCAGCCGGGCACCCGAGCCAAGTTGCAGCACAAACCGCGCACCGGAGATCTTGGCCGCGCGCTCAAAGTCCAGGATCCCAAGCTGCTCGCCGATCTCCCAGTGGGGTTTGGCAGGGAAGTCGAAGCTCGGGATCTCGCCCCATGTCTTTTCACAGACGTTCTCATGCTCGGATGTTCCCACTGGGACCGACTCGTGGGGAAGGTTGGGAAGGGTCGCCAGCAGCGACCGCAGCTTTTGATCGGCCTCAGCCGCAACCGCCTCCAGATGTTCGGTCTTCTCCTTGAGGGCTAATGTCTTTGCCGCGACAGCAGATGTCTCCGCGCCCTCGCGCTTCAGCCGGCCAAACTCCGCGGAAAGGGAGTTGCGCTGGGCCTTGAGCGTCTCCGCCTCCGTGATGGCCGTCCGGCGCTCCGCGTCCAAAGCGGAGAATCCGCGCAGCAGAGAAGGGTCAACGCCGCGCAGGCTCAGCCTTTCTTCAAGCTGCGGAAGATTCTCCCGCACAAATGCTAAATCATACATACCGTTCTATTTTAGCGTGTGATAGGGGGTTGTTGGCAGTGCGTCGCCGCTGTCGGCAGAGTTTCTCCCCAGCTCTGTGCGGCGAGGAGTCCACAGGCGATGCGCTTAGAATTTGAGGAGAAGAAGCATCGAAACGAAACAATCAGGATGAATCATTTGCAGATAGAACAGACGGTTGGTTTGAAGGCTGTAAAGCGCGCGCTATTCTCTGTTACCGATAAAACTGGAGTTGTGGAGTTCGCTCGAGTGCTGGCGGAGCTGGGCGTAGAGCTGGTATCCACAGGCGGAACATCCAAGGCGCTGCGGGACGCAGGGTTGCAGGTAAAGGATGTCGCCGAGCTGACCGGCTTTCCGGAGATGCTGGACGGACGGGTCAAGACGCTGCATCCCAACGTGCATGGAGGCATTCTTCACCGCCGGGATCTTCCCGAGCACGTTGCCGCCGTGGCCGAACATGGCATTGCGCCCATCGATATGGTCGTGGTGAACCTTTACGCATTTGAGAAGACGGCGGCGCGGCCGGGCGTGACCACGCCGGAGATGATTGAAAACATTGATATCGGAGGGCCGTCGATGCTACGCTCGGCGGCCAAGAACTTCCGTGACGTGGCTGTCGTCTGCAACGCGGCTGACTACGCCCTGCTGCGCGAGGAGTTGCGAGCCAACTCGGGCAGCCTCAGTCTGGGCACGCGATGGCGGCTGGCGCGCGCCGCATTTGCCGTTACGGCGGCGTATGACGCGGCTATCGCTACCGCCCTGGAGGCCCTACCGGCCGACCCTTCGCAGCCGCCCCCCTCCGCCGCTCCGGCCGAGCCGCTCGCCGAACTGCCCCCTGTGCTGCGAGTATCGGCCCGGTTGAAGAACCCGCTGCGCTACGGCGAGAATCCGCACCAGAGCGCCGGTGTCTACAGCGATGGCTCCGGCAGGGGAATCGCCAACGCCAAACAGTTACAAGGCAAAGAGCTGAGTTACAACAACTTGGTGGACCTGGATGCCTGCTGGTCGATGGCCAGCGAGTTTGAGCACCCGGCGGTGATCATCGTCAAGCACACCAACCCCTGCGGCGTTGCCATGGGGACCAGCGTGGAGCAGGCTTACCTTCGCGCCCTGGCCGCTGATCCGGTGTCAGCCTTTGGTGGGGTCATCGGCGTGAATCGAGTGGTGGATGGCACGGCCGCGGCGGAGATGGCCAAACTGTTTGTGGAGGCGATCGTGGCTCCCGACTACACCGCCGAGGCCCTGGAGCGGTTCGCGGCCAAGAAGAATCTGCGCCTGCTCAAGATCGTCCCCGCGGTTCCGGCAAGGGTGATCAAGCAGATCTCCGGCGGCTACTTGCTGCAGGACGAAGACCGGGCGGCGGTAACCGCCGGGAGCCTGACCTTCCCCACCCAGCGCAAGCCGAGTACCGAAGAGATCGAAGGCATGCTCTTCGCCTGGAAGGTGTGCAAGCACGTAAAGTCCAACGCCATTGTCTATGCGCGACTGGAGGGGGGCTTTGGGCAGACCGTCGGCATTGGGGCAGGGCAGATGAGCCGCGTGGATGCGGCGCGATTTGGCGCGATGAAAGCCGTGCTTCCGCTGGCTGGAACGGTGGCCGCTTCCGATGCCTTCTTTCCCTTTCCGGATGGCGTTGAAACCATTGCTCAAGCAGGCGCCAGGGCGATCATCCAGCCTGGCGGCTCCATGCGGGATGCCGAGGTGATTGAAGCGGCCGATCGCCTGGGCCTGGCGATGGCCTTGACCGGAATCCGTCACTTTCTCCATGGGTGATCGCCCGAAAGAGGCGAAACGGGCCAAAGGCGGCAGGGACTGGTATAGTCGCATCAAAACCTTGTAATGTAGCGTCTAAGGGGTAGACAGTGCGATGCCCGATGATTCCCGCCCTTGCCGGGGTCCACTCCCCGGGATTCCGCAGTCCAGGATCTTTCATGAGCCGATTTTTTCTCCGCGCTACTCTCGTGTCCATAGCCCTTGCGGTCTTTGGCTCGCCCAGTTATCTCTTTGCGCAGGCCTCTAGCGTTTCGGCGTCCTCAGCCTTTGCAGGCGCGCAGCCAGTTGATCACGCCGAGTCCTATTTTCATTACGGAATGGCCAAGCTCTATGAGAATGAGGCGGTGGCCTCGGGAAGACAAGATCTAGCTTCCCAGGCGATCGAGCAGTACAAGCTTGCCCTGGATGCCGATCCCAACTCCCGTATCTTGCAGGATGGGGTTGCCAACCTCTACTTCCGGCTGGGCAGAATCCGTGAGGCGGTGGCCGCGGCTGAGGCCCAGATCAACAAGCACCCCGACGATATCGATGCCCATCTTTTGCTTGGGCACGTCTATCTGCGCTCCATTGGCGACGGACAGGGTCCGGAAACCGAACAGATGTTGCAGGCCGCTATCAAGGAGTACCAGACCATCGTCTCCCTAAAGCCAGGGGATCTTGAGAACCAGTTGCTTTTGGGACAGTTATATAGCTTGAATCGGCAACCATTGAAGGCGGAAGAGCAGTACAAGATCGCTGAAAAGATCGATCCTACGAATGAGGACGTGGTGCTGGACATCGCTCGGCAGTACTCGGAAGAGGGCGACCTTAGCCAAGCCGCGGGTGTGATCGCCAAGGTGCCTCTTAGTGACCGGACCGCTCGCATGGACTTTGCGCTGGCCGGTCTCTACGACCAGTTGAAGCGTCCCAAGGATGCCGCCAAGGCATACCAGGATGCATTGGACCAAGACCCGGGAAACACCAATGCGGAGCGTGGCCTGGCCGCGGCGCTGGCCCGCGCCGGGAAGACTGCCGAGGCCGCGAAGGTGAACGCGGAGATTCTCGCATCCAATCCGGACGACCCCCAGGCGTTAATGCGGGAGGGCGAGTTGCAACGCCAGAAGGGCGAGTTTCAACAGGCTCTGGACACCTTCCAGAAGGTGCAGGCGCAGATTCCCAATGCGAATGATCCTGAGCTGATCTACAATGAGGCGCTTGCCTACGATGGGCTGGGCCGCTTTTCAGAGTCCATGAAAGCGATCAAGCTCTTGTTGAGCGTGACCGCCGCTCCTGACGGCAAGTACAGCGGCGACGCCGAACAGAATCACGCCGCGCTGTTGCAGATGCTTGGCAGAGTCGCGGGCCAGGCCGGCGATGACGATGAAGCGATCGCCGCCTATCAGCAGATGGCTGCGTTGGGAGGTAGCTATGCCGCCCAGGCCACAGACTCCGAAGTGGATGTGTACCGCGATGCGCACCAGTGGACCAAAGCCTTACGGGTGTCCGCCGATGCGGCCAAGGCCATGCCCTCCAATCATGACGTGCAGCTTACCTACGCTCTGCAACTGGCCGATGCCGGTAAATTGGCGGAGGCTGTCAAGCTGGCGCGTGCGCAATTGACCGGAACGCCGGATGATCGCGACGTGTACTACGATCTGGCGGAGATGTATGTGCGTTCCAAGCGCTGGAAGGATGCATCGCACGCATTTGATAAGGCCGCCTTGCTCGCTTCAAAGCCGGATGACAAGGTGATTCTGTACTACTTCCGCGGCGATGCGGAGCTGCGCGAGAAGTCCTACGATCAGGCGGAAGCGGATTTCCAAAAGGGGCTGGAGATCTCGCCGGACAATGCGTCCATTGAGAACGATCTGGGCTATATGTACGCCGACCGCGGCATCAAGCTGGATCAGGCGGTGGAGATGCTGAAGAAGGCCGTGGCCTCTGATCCGCAAAACTACGCCTTCCTGGATTCGCTCGCCTGGGCGTACTACAAGCAAGGCATGTACGCCTTGGCGCAGAATTATGAGCTCAAGGCGGTAAAACTGATGCCCAACGATCCCACGGTTCTGGCGCATCTGGGAGCAGTCGAGGCCAAGAACGGCAAGCTGCAGGAGGCCATCGATGACTGGCAGAAGTCACTGCAGGAGTTCTCAACCTCCTTGGCGCCGGACATCGATCCGGCGGATGTGGCCAAGGTGCGGCACGAACTGGAGAGTGCGCGGGTTCGTCTGGCGCACTTAGGCGAGGCCCCGGCCAAGTAACTGCATTTTCTCGCCGGGATGCCTTGCCGTGGCCGCGCTACACTTGTACCTGCATGGTTCACAATCTGCACTCCTGCGGCGTCTTCTGCGAGGAAGAGCGCGCCCTTTCGCTGCGCGCCTTCCCGGCGCCTTCCAATGATGAGCGCACAGCCTTTGAGCGCGATCGGGATCGCATTGTGCAGGCGCGCGCCTTTCGCCGCCTAGCGGGCAAGACGCAGGTCTTTACCAGCCGGGCCTCGGACCACTTTCGCAGCCGCCTCACCCACACCATTGAGGTTGCTCAGGTAGCTCGGCAGGTGGCCGGCGCCCTCCATCTGAATGCGGATCTGGCGGAGGGGCTGGCGCTCGTGCATGACATCGGCCATCCTCCCTTTGGGCATGCAGGAGAGCGTGCGTTGGATGCTTGTTTGCAGCAGCATGCCCTCAGTTTCGATCACAACCTGCATGCGCTGCGCATCGTGGAGCGCTTTGAACAGCGCTACGCCGGCCATCGTGGCCTGAATCTTACCCTGGGAACCCGTGAGGGAATCATCAAACACTCGCGTGATTACGCAGTCGAGGAGCATCCTGGTCTGGCCCAGTACTTTCCGGGGCAGAAGCCGCCGATCGAAGCCCAGCTCATTGATCTGGCCGACGAGATCGCCTATCTCACGGCGGACCTGGACGATGGGGTGGAGTCCGGTCTGCTGGAGATCGGTCACATTCGAGAGAACGTCGAGATTCTCCGTCAGAGTTACCTGGCCGTCGAGCGCGTCCATCCGCAGGCGGAGGAGAAGTACATCTTTCATGATGCGTTGCAGGCGATGCAGAAGACGCTGATCCTGGATCTGATCCACGCCACGGCTGCCAGGGTCGAGAGCTCCGGCGCCAGATCGCTTCAGGACATCCGGGCGCTGGATGAGCGCGTGGCGGTTCTTTCGCCTTCCGTCGAATCCCTGCGCAGGCAGGGCAAGAGCTATCTCTATGAGACTCTCTACACCTGTCCGGCTTTGGAGTTGGAGCATGAGAAAGCCGAAGAGGTAATTCGCGCGATATTTGACTACTGGATTCAGTTCCCGGAGGAACTGCCGGAGTCCTACGCGGAAGATGTTCGGTCGGATGGCCTGGCGCGGGTGGTAGCCGACTACATCGCGGGCATGACGGACAACTTCATTCTGTTGCAGTACGCCGAGGTTCGGCGCAAGATCCGGCTGGGGCATGGTCCGATGAAGAGGCATGGAGCCTCCCAACTTGATTAGCTATGGGAGGCCGCGCTGAGTGCAGAGGCTTTCCAATGCGTATACCCAAACGATCTCAAGAACTTCAGCATCTGTTGTATGGTCATCGTCGTGTAGGGCTGTTTGTTGAAGAGGCCGTGACACATGCCGTGTTAGGTTGCCAAGTCGCAGTGCACATGATCTGCCTGCGGGCGCTTCTGAAACTTGCGCAATACGGCAGCATGGAGAAATGCGTCGTTGGCGCCGGACTGGATCAGCATGGGCGAAACATCGCTTGAGGCGAAGAAGAGAGGACTGCGCCGCTTATCGTCTCGGCCGAAGCGAGGGTTGCCGCAGCCGTTGGGGCTGTTATCCAGCACAGGGTTGAAGAGCACCAGCGCGTCGGGCTTTGCGGAAACATCCGCGGGTTCGCCGGGAGCGTCCCAGCCCGGAACCATCGCTGCGTAGGCAGCCATGTGCCCCCGCCGGCTGAGCCCCCTGCCGCTGCAATACGATTGGGATCAATCTTCAGCTCAGAAGCGTGCGAGCTCACCCAGCGTATCGCCGACTTTGCATCTTCCACGCAGATACGAGGCGGCGTAGTGCGGTCCCTTTTGTTCAGCAGCCTATATTTCACTTCAATGCCGACGGCTCCATGTTCTGCAACCGTATTCGATTGTTGATTGAATTGCTGCGGAAGATCCCCGGTCCATCCGCCGCCATTCAAGAAGACCACAGCGGCGCGCAGCTTGGCGGAGGGTTCGGCGGGCTCGTTAACATAGAGCGCCAACGTATGACCGTCGACGGTCTTGTAGATCATCGCGCGGCCGATCGGGCGTGCCTGGAGGGTATCCTTTGGGTGTAGCAGACGGGCGTGACGCGGAGGCTTCTGCCCGACAGAGACCCTTCACTTGCGACCTTTCCCCCAGCCGCGACTCGTCTGGAGCGGCCGCAATCTTTGACACATACCGAGCGTGTTGTTAGCTTTAGAGAAGGCTTGATCGTTCAGCATAGATGGAGTGTCCCCGTCGTCCAGTGGTCAGGACATCGCCCTTTCACGGCGGTAACACGGGTTCGAATCCCGTCGGGGACGCCAACAAAACAAAAGACTTACAAGAAAATCTCCAATTCGATTGCCGTCCGATAACGTCCAATAAGACGGCGCTCATTCCGAATTCCCCTTTTTCGGCTCAAACACCAGCCTGGCAACCTTGCTCTGCGCGCTGCGCTTGATGTCGGTCACCGCCTGCGCATAGAGGTTCATGGTCACGCTGCTGTTCGCGTGCCGCAGCAGCTCCTGCACAGTCTTCACGTCCTCCCCGTGCGACTTCAGAATCGTCGCAAACGAATGACGGAAGGTATGCCATCCCACCTTGCCCGTGATTCCTGCCGCCTTGAGCGCCGGCCGGATATACACCCGGAAAAGGGAGTAGGACCAGTACGGAAGCTTTCCCTTGCTGGCCGGACTGGCAAAGACCCAATCGTCGTCCATCGGATAGGGCGACCGTCTGCGCCACATCAGCAGAGCTTCGGCCAGCTCGGGATCGAGCGGGACGGGTTTCTGCGATGCTTCCGTCTTGCACGGACCGACGCGCTGGAGAGAAATGGAACGGGTGACGTGCAACTCCAAATTCTCAAAGTCCACATCCGACCATTTCAACGCCAGCAGCTCGCTCACCCGTAGTCCCGTGAGAATATCGAGAAGCACGGCGGTCTTGCCCGGCTCCTTGAGATGTTCGAGCAGCGACTTGAGCTGCCCGATGTTCAACACAACCGGGACCCTCTGCCGCTTGGCGCTCTGGCGCACATGCGTAATCGGGTTCTTGTCGTGCCACTCCCAGCGAACGGCGTGATTGAAGACAGCGTGCATGAGGTTGCGTATTTTTGCCTTACTGCCATTCGCCAGTGGAAGCGACTTCAGCCATTCTTCAACAATGACCGCTTTCACGTCCTTCAAACGGTAGGAAGCCCATCTTGGAAGAATCCAGCGTTCCAGATAGCCTTCATTCGTCCGAATCGTGGCAAACGTTTTACTTCCGCCCTCGCACAGTTCCTTT